>NZ_JBKBOV010000002.1:80828-249284 GCF_046293535.1 Massilia sp.
CTATTCTTGGGTAACACCACCGCCCTTCGGGGGTGTGCGGGGGGGAGGGGGGCACGCGGGCCGCGCCGGGCGCGCGCCGCCCTCGAAGCATGTCGCTGGCCGGTTCAGGCGGCTTCCTGGCCCGGCTGCACCGGCAGCGCGTCGGCGTCCTGCAGCGAGCGCCACTCCTTGGTCGGCTGGCCCGCCTCGATCAGTTCCAGCTCGCGGAAGAACAGCTTGCGCAAGGTGACGATGCCGAGGTCGGAGCGGCCCAGGATCTCGTCCTCGCGCGCCGTGACGCGGGCCTGGCCGCGGATCGACAGGTAGTCCTGGGCGGCGGTCAGGCCGACGAAGATGTCGTCCGGGTTCTTCCACTCGCGCGAGGCGAACAGCTCGTCGTGGTGCTCGGCGGGGTCGTACTTGCCGTACTTGGCGAAATAGTCGGTGAAGCGTTTGCGCGCCTCCTCGCTGGCGCCCGGGGCCTGGCCGTAGATCATGAAGCGGGTGGTGTTCAGGTCGTCGTTCGGGATCATCCACACGAACACGTCGATCCAGGGGTCGTCCGGGGTCAGGCCGGGCACGGTGACGTGGTTATTGTTCGGGAAGGTCCAGTCGCTGACGCGCACGTTGCTCTCGGAGCGCTTGGCGGTCTGGCGGATGCCGGCCGAGGTCTCCTCGTACGACAGTTCCGGAATCGCGCCGGTGACGGCCTTGCCGAACGGGCCGACGGTGAGCGCCATGTGCACGAAGCTCACGTGCACCGCGTCGAGCGAGTTCTCGACCTGCTGGAACCAGTTGTTGTCCCAGCGCTCGCGGCCGTTGGCGACCAGGGTGCCTTCGCGCTCCAGGCGCAGTTTGCGCGGCAGGTCGAACGCCGGCGCTTCCCCCTCGCCCATGTAGGCGAACACCAGGCCCATGTACTCGCGCACCGGGTAGCCGGGAATTTTCGTGCGCGGCATGCCGTTGTTGGCCTCGGCCGGGCGCTTGGTGCAGCCGCCGCTGCCGTCGAACTGCCAGCCGTGGTAGATGCAGCGGATTTCCTCGCCGACCACCCAGCCGGTGTGCAGCAGGGTGCGGCGGTGCGCGCAGCGTCCGCCCACCAGGTGCAGGGCGCCGCTCTCGCCGCGGTACAGGGTCAGTTCCTCGCCCATGATCAGGAGCGGAATGGCGGCGCCGGCGGCGACGTCCTCGGCCAGCGCGACCGGCTGCCAGAACTGGCGCAGCAGGCGGCCCATCGGCTTGCAGCGGCTGGTTTCGGTGAGTTTCCTGAATTGTTGGGCGCGCTCTTCGCGACGCTGGTCCTGGATGGTGTCCATGTGGGTCTCCGGAGGTTTTCTTAAGAACGGTCGATCGGTTGGCCGAGCAGCTCCGTGAGGAGTTCCTGCTCTTCGCCATAACGGGTCACGCGGGTGGCGCGGGCGTAATCCTTGATGTCGCGCGGATCGTGTTTGCCGGGCGTCCAGGTCGGGTACTTGTGACGCAGGCCGGCGTCCACCGCCAGGTCGGCCCCGGTCATGCAGGACGATTCGTCCGAGGCCAGGAACACCGCCGCCCAGGCCAGGTCGGCCGCGCGCGGGAAGCGCCGCAGCGGCAGTTGGTCCAGGTATTCCTGGCGCGAGTAGAAGCCGCGCCGCTCGGGCTGGACCCAGTCGGGGTCGAACATCTCGTCGCGCATCGTGGTCCAGAGCTGGTGCTCCATCGAGCATGGCGTGATGGTGTTGACGCGGATGCCGTGGTGGGCCAGGTCCATCGCCGCGGAGCGGGCGAAGTTCAGGAGGCCCGCCTTGGCCGCGCAGTAGGAGGCGCCGTCGGCCTCGCCGAAGTGGGCGGCGGTCGACATCACGTGGATGATGCTCCCCTGGGCGCCGCAGGCCAGCATGGCGCGCGCGCCGTGCTGGGTGGCCAGCAGGCCGGCGGTGGCGAAGCTGGCGACCGAGTCGTCCCAGTCGTCGCGCTTCATGTTCAGCACGTCGTCCCAGTGCACCCGGCCGGCCATGTTCACCACGATGTCGAGGCGCCCGTAGCGCTCGACGGTGGCGGCGACGATGCGTCCGACGTCCTCATCGCGGCGCGCGTCGCCGGCCATGCCAAAGGCTTCCCAGCCGCGTTCGCGGATGAAATCGGCGGCGGCGCTGGCGGCTTCTTCCTTGACGTCGGTGACGCAGACCCGGGCGCCTTCGCGCGCCAGGAAGTGGGCGATGGTGCCGCCGATGTTCGGTCCGGCGCCGAATACGATCGCGACCTTGTTCTTCAATCTGTCCATGGTGTCTACTTGTCTCCAGGTGGCGTGCGCAGCGTTTTTCCGGCTGCCAATGTCGAGCATTGTTAGTCCTGCGCCTGCCCGGTACAAGTCGAAACCCTTCAAGGCTACTATGCAGAATCTGCATCGCTCGCTGCCCGATGCGCACATCGTGCAATTAAGTTCTTGAATATTCGTTCTAGAACTATATAATCAGGAAAACGGCCCGCCGCGCGACATCGGCGGCGCCGGCAGAATCTTCCACAAAGACAGCGAGACACTTATGCAAGCCCCTACCCCCGCACGGCAGATCGACGGCGCCCGCTTCCGCGAGGTCCTCGGCAGCTATCCGACCGGCGTCGCCATCGTCACCTGCATCGACGAAGGCGGCGCCGCCGCCGGCATGGTGATCGGCACCTTCACCTCGGTGTCGCTCGACCCGCCGCTGATCGGCTACCTGCCGATGCAGACCTCGCGCACTTTCGCACGCATGCGCGGCTCGGCCACCTTCTGCGTCAACATCCTGGCGGCCGACCAGGAAGCCGTGTGCCAGCACTTCGCGTCCAACGCGGAAGACAAATTCGCCGGCCTGGCCTGGCACCCCAGCCCGGCCGGCAATCCGGTGCTCGACGGCGTGGTGGCCTGGATCGACTGCGACTACGCCAGCGTGACCGAGGTGGGCGACCATTACATGGTGCTGGGCGGAGTGCTCGACATGGCCCTGGTGCGCGACACCGCCCCGCTGCTGTTCTTCCAGCGCGGCTACGGCCGCTTTTCGCCGGGACCGCTGGTGGCCCAGGCCGAGCGCGAGACCATCGAGGCGGTGCAGTTGGCCGAAATCGGCCGCGACGAGATGGAGGCGGTGGCCGCCGAGCTGAACGCCGAGTGCAGCCTGGTGGCCGCGGTCGGCGGCGACGTGGTCTATGTCGCCACCGAGAACCGCTCGCCGCAATTCCGCTTGCGCAGCCGGCTCGGCCTGCGGGTGCCCTGCGCCCCGCCGCTGGGTCCCTTGTTCGTGGGCAGCCACGGCGCGCCGGGCGAAGGCGAATGGATCCGGCGCCTCGGGCGTCCGGACCAGGAAACGGTGGATGCGGCGCTCACCCAACTGGAGCGGGTGCGCGCGCGCGGCTGGTCGATCGCCCTGCAGGGGCCGGACGACGGCGACAGCCTGGAGGAACTGGTGGCCCTGTACTCGGACCGCCACCGCACCCCGGGACAGGAGCGGCGCCTGCTGGCGGCGGCCAAGGCGCGCGCCGGCCTGCACGAGCCGGCCGAACTGCCGGAAGGCGCCAGCTACGACCTGCGCCACCTCTCGGTGCCGGTGCGCGACGGCGCCGGCCAGGTGCTCCTGGTGCTGCGCCTGAGCGCCCTGCCGCCGGGGGCCAGCCTGGCGCAGGTGCAGGGCTGGCTCGAACGCCTGCAGCAATCGGCGGCGCGTCTCGAGGGCGCCATCAGCGCGCGCCGGCTGCAATGCGCGATGCACGGCGCCGCCTAAGTCCACCTTCATTCACATCGCCGAGGCAGCATGGAAATCACGCAAATCCGCCATTTCGTCCGCATCGCCGAAACCGGCAGCTACATCAAGGCCGCCGACCTGCTCGACATGGGCCAGTCGACCCTGAGCCGCCAGGTGCGCGCGCTCGAGGTCGAGCTGCGCGCCAGCCTGTTCTACCGCCACGGGCGCGGGGTGATGCTCACCGAGGCCGGCAAGAAGTTCCTCGAGTACGCGCGCGGCGTGCTGCACCTGATGGACTCGGCCGCGATCGCGGTGCGCGACTCGGAGTCGGCGTTCTCGGGCCAGCTCACGATCGGCATGGCGCCGAGCATTGGACGGGCATGCATCCCCACCCTGCTGCCGCGCCTGGCCGAGCTGTACCCGCGCGCGGCGATCAGCGTGGTCGAAGGCCTGTCCGGCGCGCTCTACGATGCCGTGCTGCTGGGACAGCTCGACTTCGCCCTGCTGTACAACCCGGCGGCCTCGCCCAACATCAAGATCTCGCCGATCGTGTCCGAACCCCTGTACCTGATCGGCGCGGCGCCGGTGGGCGAGGCCCAGGACCAGGTCACCCTGGCCGCGGTGGCCGCGCTGCCGCTGATCCTGCCGCACGGGAACCATTCGGTCCGGGTGGCGGTCGAATCCGCGGCCGCGCGCCTGGGGCTCGGGGTGAACCTGGCCCTGCAGGTGGACGCCACCTACTCGACGATGGAACTGGTGGCGCAGAACATGGGCTATTCGATCATGCCGCGCCTGGTGGGACGGGGCGCCGGCCTGCCGGCCCTGTCCTGGCAAAAGATCGAGCAGCCGGCCCTGGAAACCACGCTGTGCATGGTGCAGCAAGCGCAGCAGCCGAGCAATCCGCTGGTGAGCGCGGCGGCCGAGGTGGTGCGCACCAGCCTGGCGGGGATGCTGGCGCAGTAGACTTTGTAGGGTGGTCGGCTTCGCCGACCGCGCGATCAACTTTCTGATGCGTGGTGGTCAAGCATGCGATAGTCGAACGCGCGCACGGCAAAGCCGTGCACCCTACGCCGATGTCGTCCCGCCCCAGTCCGAGAACAGGTTGGCGATGGTCTGGCGCAGCCAGCGGTTCGAGACGTCGGCATGGTAGCGCTCGTGCCAGTGCTGCTTGACCTGGAAGCGCGGCAGCTCCACCGGCACCGGCAGCGCGCGCACCGCTTCACTGCCCGCCACCTCGGCGGCGTAGCGGAAGGGCACGATCGCCAGCAGTTCGGTCTGCGCCACGATGCGTGCCACCCCCAGGAAGCTGGGCAGCTTGAGCGCGATGCGGCGCTCGATCCCCTCGCCCGCCAGCACCTTGTCGACGATCGCGTGGCCGGTGCCGGAAGTCAGCACGCGCACGTGCGCTTCCTCGCGCAGCGCCTCGCGGCTCAGCAGCTCCTTGACGCGCGGGTGCGCGGCCGCCACCAGGCACACGAAATGCTGGTCGAACAGCACCTGCTGGTAGAAACCCGCCTCCAGGTGCGGCATGAAGCCGACCGCCAGGTCGACGCTGCCGTCGGCCAGCTCGGCCGGGCTGTCCGGCGAGATCTTCGCGACCTGCAGGCGGATGCCGGGACCGGCCTCGCGCAGGTGGTTCAACAGGCGCGGCAGCAGCACGACTTCGCTGATGTCGGTCATGCAGATGCGGAACTCGCGCGTGCTGGCGCTTGGGTCGAAGACCGGCTGGTCGGCCAGCGCATGCTGCAGCGCCTGCAGCGCCTGGCGCACGTCGGCGATCGCGTTCTGGGCGCGCGGGGTGGGCAGCATGCCTTTCGCGGTACGGCTGAACAGGCGGTCGTTGAAATGCTCGCGCAGGCGCGCCAGCCCCACGCTCACGGTCGACTGCGGCAGGCCGAGGTTGGCGGCCGCCCGCGTCACATTGCCGGTCTTGTAGATCTCGTCGAAGATCGACAGCAGTTCAAGGTCGAATCCCATACCAGCTCCCTCTATTAGAAAACCTGATCATCATAATCAAGCTCCATCAGTTTCTCAAATAAAGATCGCAGGTCACACTGGCGGCATCGATAAAAAACACAGGAGACCGCCATGAATCGTAGCGCTTCCCCCCCGCCTTCCGTCATCGTCGCCGGCGCCGGCATCGGCGGCATCGCCGCCGCGCTGGCGCTGTCGCAGCTCGGCCTGCGCGTGACCGTGCTCGAGCAGGCCCCCGAACTGGGCGAGATCGGCGCCGGACTGCAGCTCGGGCCCAACGCCTTTGCCGCCCTCGACGCCCTCGGCGCCGGCGAAGGCGTGCGCCGCCGCGCCGTGTTCACCGAGCGCCTGGTGATGATGGACGCCGTGGATTGCAGCACCGTCGCCAGCTTCGAGGTCGGCGAAGCCTTCCGCGAGCGCTTCAAGAATCCCTATGCGGTGATCCATCGCGCCGACATCCACACCGCGATCCTGGAACAGGTGCGGACCATCCCGAACATCGAATTGGTCACCTCGTGCCGGATCGAATCGATCGCGCAGGACCTAGGGGGCGTGAGCGTCGTCGCCGAGGGCGGACGCACCTTCCGCGCCGACTACCTGGTCGGCTGCGACGGCGTGAAATCGGTGGCGCGCGAGGCGGTGGTGGGCGACGGCGTGCGCGTTTCCGGCCACGTGGTCTACCGCGCCGTTGTGCCGGTGGCCGACATGCCCGAGGAACTGCGCATGAACGCCCCGGTGGTCTGGGCCGGCCCCAACTGCCACCTGGTGCACTACCCGCTGCGCGGCGGCGACCAGTACAACCTGGTGGTCACCTTCCACAGCCGCGAGCAGGAAAGCTGGGGCGTGAGCGACGGCTGCAAGGAAGAGGTGCTGTCCTACTTCACCGGCATCGACGAACTGCCGCGCAAGCTGCTGCACCTGCCCTCGAGCTGGCGCCGCTGGAGCACCGCCGACCGCGACCCGGTCGACAACTGGACCGACGGCCGCATTACCCTGCTGGGCGACGCCGCCCACCCGATGATGCAGTACCTGGCCCAGGGCGCCTGCATGGCGCTGGAAGACGCGGTCACCCTCGGCGCGGCGGTGCGCCACTGCGACTACGACATGGCAGCAGCGTTCGCCCTCTACCAGCGCTCTCGCATCGCGCGCACCGCGCGCGTGGTGCTGTCGGTGCGCGAGATGGGGCGCCTGTACCACGCCGCCGGCGTCGAGCGCCTGGTGCGCAACGAGTTGTGGAAGGGCCGCAGCGCCGCCGGCTTCTACGAGGCCCTGGCCTGGCTGTACGACTGGAATGCCGAGAACTGCCTGGCGCTTGAGACTTGAAAACATCCCGAGGAGACTACGACATGAACAAGCAACTGGACCAGCACGAAGTGCTGGCCGCGCGCCGCGCGCTCTACCAGGACATGCAGGCGCTGCACCTGTCCCCGCTGTGGGAGTCGCTGCACACCCTGGTGCCGCGCCAGCCCACGCCCGACTACGAGGCGGCGCTGTGGCGCTACGAGGACGTGCTGCCGCACCTGACCCGTGCCGGCGAGGTGATCTCGGCCGAGGAAGCGGTGCGCCGCGTGCTGATCCTGGAGAACCCGGGTTTGAAGGGCAGCGCCTCGATCACCCGTTCGCTGTACGCCGGCCTGCAGCTGATCCTGCCGGGCGAGATCGCCCCGGCCCACCGCCACACCCAGTCGGCCCTGCGCTTCATCGTCCACGGCAAGGGCGCCTACACCGCGGTCGACGGCGAGCGCACCATGATGCAGCCGGGCGACTTCATCCTGACGCCGGCCTGGGCCTGGCACGACCACGGCAATCCGGGCATCGATGGGGTCAGCGAGCCGGTGGTCTGGCTCGACGGCCTCGACATCCCGACCATCCGCTTCTTCAGCAGCGGCTTCGCCGAGAACGGCGACAGCGCCAGCCAGCCGATCGCGCGCCCGGAGGGGCGCAGCTTCGCGGCCTATGGCAACAACATGGCGCCGGTGCGTCACCAGCACAGCGGCGGCAGCTCGCCGATCTTCAACTATCCCTACGAGCGCTCGCGCGAGGCGCTCGAGACCCTGCGCCGCCAACAGGAAATCGACGCCTGGCTCGGGGTCAAGCTGCGCTACGTGAACCCGCTCAATGGCGGCGCGCCGATGCCCACCATCGGCGCCTGCATGCAGCTGCTGCCGGCGGGCTTTCGCGGCCTGCCCCACCGCAGCACCGACGGCACCGTCTACAGCGTGGTGGAAGGCCGCGGCACGGCCGTCATCGGCGGTCGCCGCTTCGACTTCGCCCCGCGCGACACCTTCGTGGTGCCGTCCTGGGCCACGCTGGCGCTGGAAGCGCTTGAAGACGCGGTGCTGTTCAGCTTCTCGGACCGCCCGGTGCTCGAAGCGATCGGCCAGCTGCGCGAAGAATTCCTGCCCGAATAAACCATCAATACGGACCAACACCATGAGCGATAACTTCATCTTCCCCGCCCAGGCCGTCGTCGGCCTTCCCGTCAACGGCCAGGACGCCGCCTTCCCGGTGCGCCGCATCTACTGCGTCGGCCGCAACTATGCGGCCCATGCGCGCGAGATGGGCTTCGACCCGGACCGCGAACCGCCCTTCTTCTTCTGCAAGCCGAACGACGCCGAATCGGTGGTGCCGGTCGCCGCCGGCGCCACGGTGGCCCTGCCCTATCCGCCGCGCACCGAGAACTACCACTACGAGATCGAACTGGTGGTGGCGATCGGCAAAGGCGGGCGCGACATCGCCGTGGAGGACGCGGCAAGCCACATCTATGGCTATGCCGTCGGCCTGGACATGACCCGGCGCGACCTGCAGATGCGCATGCGCGAACAGGGCCGCCCCTGGGAGATCGGCAAGGCCTTCGACTACTCGGCGCCGATCGGCCCGATCACGCGCATCGCCGACAGCGGCGCCCTCGACGCCGGCGCCATCGCCCTCACCGTCGACGGCAAGACCGTGCAGAGCAGCGACCTGGCCAAGCTGATCTGGAACGTCAACGAAACCATCGCCCAGCTCTCGACCCTGTTCGAGCTGCGCCCCGGCGACTTGATCATGACCGGCACGCCGGAAGGCGTGGGCGCCGTGACCTCGGGCCAGCGCATGGTCGGCTCAATCGACGGCCTCACGCCGATCACGGTCGACGTCATCAAGAGCGCGTGATGAAGCTGCATACCTTCTTCCGCAGTTCCGCCTCCTACCGGGTGCGCATCGCCCTGAACCTGAAGGGCCTGGCGGCCGAGCACCTGCACGTGCACCTGTCGAAGAACGGCGGCGAGCAGTTCGCCCCCGCCTTCGACGCCCTGAATCCCCAGCACCTGCTGCCGGTGCTGGAGGACGAGGGCCTGGTGCTGGCGCAGTCGCTGGCCATCATCGAGTACCTCGACGAGACCCGCCCGCAAGCGCCGCTGCTGCCGCTGGATGCGGCCGGACGGGCGCGCGTGCGCGCCCTGTCGCAGATGATCGCCTGCGACATCCACCCGCTCAACAACCTGCGCGTGCTGAAGTACCTCGGCGGCGAGCTGGGACTGCCGGAGGAACGCAGGAACACGTGGTACCGCCACTGGGTGGCGCTGGGCCTGGAAGCGCTGGAACGCGAGCTGGCGCGCAGCCCGGCCACCGGCCTGTTCTGCCACGGCGACACCCCGACCATGGCCGATTGCTGCCTGATCCCGCAGCTGTACAACGCGCGCCGCTTCGAGTGCGACCTGGCGCCCTACCCGCTCATCGGCGCCATCGCCGCGCGCTGCGAGGCGCTGGATGCGTTCGCCCTGGCCCGCCCCGAGGCCCAGCCCGACGCGCAGTAGCACAGTGAGGAGAAAGTCATGAAGGTCCTGGTACCCGTCAAACGCGTGGTCGTCTACAACGTCAAGGTCCGCGTCAAACTGGATGGCAGCGGCGTGGACACCGCCAACGTCAAGATGTCGATGAACCCGTTCGACGAGATCGCGCTGGAAGAAGCGGTGCGCCTGAAGGAAGCCGGGGCGGTCCTTGAGGTGGTGGCGGTCTCGGTAGGCAGCGCCCAGTGCCAGGAAACCCTGCGTACCGGCATGGCGATCGGCGCCGACCGCGGCATCCTGGTCGAGACGAGCGTCGAGACCGAGCCGCTGGCCGTGGCCAAGATCATGAAGGCGCTGGCCGACAAGGAGCAGCCGCACTTGATCATCCTGGGCAAGCAGGCGATCGACGACGACTCGAACCAGACCGGCCAGATGCTGGCTTCGCTGCTGGGCTGGCCGCAAGCCACCTTCGCCTCGAAAGTGGTGCTGGAAGACGGCAAAGTGACCGTGACCCGCGAAGTCGACGGCGGCCTGGAAACCGTGGCGTTGACCCTGCCGGCCATCGTCACCACCGACCTGCGCCTGAACGAGCCGCGTTATGTCACGCTGCCGAACATCATGAAGGCCAAGAAGAAGCCTTTGGCAACCGTCACCCCAGAAGAGCTGGGCGTCGACGTGAGCCCGCGCCTGAAGACCCTCAAAGTGGTCGAGCCGGCCAAGCGCTCGGCCGGCGTCAAGCTGCCGGACGTGGCGAGCCTGGTAAGCAAGCTGCGCCTCGAGGCCAAAGTCATCTAGGAGAAAGCGAACATGGTCGCACTCGTCATTGCAGAACACGACAACGGCTCCCTCAAGGGCGCTACCCACCACACCGTGAGCGCGGCGCTGCAATGCGCCGAAGGTGGTGCAAATGAGGTCCACATCCTGGTCGCCGGCGCCGATTGCGGCGCCGCCGCCGAAGCCGCCGCGCAGATCGCGGGTGTGGCGAAAGTGCTGGTCGCCGACGCGCCGCACTTGGCAAGCGGCCTGGCCGAGAACGTCGCCGAGCAGATCCTGGCGATCGCCGGTGGCTACTCGCACATCCTGGCCCCGGCCACCGCCTACGGCAAGAACATCCTGCCGCGCGTGGCCGCCAAGCTCGACGTGGCCCAGATCTCGGAAATCACCAAGGTCGCGTCGCCCGATACCTTCGAGCGCCCGATCTACGCCGGCAACGCCATCGCCACCGTGCAATCCAGCGACAGCGTGAAGGTCATCACCGTGCGCGGCACCGCGTTCGATGCAGCAAGCACCGGCGGTTCGGCCCTGGTCGAACAGATCGCGCCGGTAGCCGACTTCGGCAAGTCGGCTTTCGTCGGCCGCGAGCTGGCCACCTCAAGCCGTCCGGAACTGACCGCAGCCAAGGTCATCGTCTCGGGCGGCCGCGGCATCGGCTCGGCCGAGAACTTCAAGCTGCTCGAGCCGCTGGCCGACAGATTGAAAGCCGCCATGGGCGCTTCGCGCGCCGCGGTCGACGCAGGCTTCGTGCCGAACGACTGGCAGGTCGGCCAGACCGGCAAGATCGTCGCCCCGACCCTGTACATCGCGGTCGGCATCTCCGGCGCGATCCAGCACCTGGCCGGCATGAAGGACTCGAAGACCATCGTCGCCATCAACAAGGATCCGGAAGCGCCGATCTTCTCGGTGGCCGACTACGGCCTGGTGGGCGACCTGTTCGAGGTCGTGCCGCAACTGGTGGAGGAACTGGGCTAGTCGCTGGATCCGGGCTCGCCGTGCGGGGGCGGCAGGATCCTGACCAGGAGCTGGTCGATCCGGTAGTGGTCGACGTCGAGCACCTCGAACTTGACGCCCTGGTACTCGACGCTGTCGGTCCGCTTGGGGACCTTGCGAAGCATGTACATCATGAAGCCGGCCGCGGTCTCGTAGGCTTCCTCGTCCGGCAGGGTCTCGAGCCCGACGGTGCGCTTGACGTCGCCCACCGGCGTGCTGCCGTCGATCAGCCATGAGCCGTCCTCGCGCTGCATGATCTGGTCGTCCTCGTCGAGCGGGCTGCCCCAGCTTCCCATCACGGTCAGCATGATGTCGCTCAGCGTGATCACGCCCATCACCAGCGCGTACTCGTTGATCACCACCGCGAAGGTTTCCTTGGTGGCGCGGAATTTGTCGAGCAGCTCGGACAGGGTCAGCGTGTCCGGAATGATCAGGACGGTGCGCACGCTCGACTCGTTCAGCTGGAACACCGACTGCTTGTTCAGCAGCCGCACCAGGATGTCGCGCGTATCCACATAGCCGATCACCCGGTCGATGCTGCCGTCGCAGACCGGGAATTTCGAATGCCCGGCGACCTTCTGGCGGATGCTGGCTTCGTTCTCGGTCAGGGTGAAATACACCACGTTGTCGCGGTTGGTCATGGCCGAGGCCACCGAGCGCGACTCCAGTTCGAACACGTTCTCGATGAAGTGCTGCTCCTGCTTCTGCAGCACGCCGGCCTGGGCGCCGGCTTCCACCGCGGCGGAAATCTCGTCGAAGGTAATGCTGTCCTCGCGCGCGGTATCGACCTTGAAGATCCGGAAGATCAGGTTGGCGACCAGGTTCAGCGCCCACGCAAAGGGTTTGCAGATCCGGATGTACCACTGGACCGGCTTGATGACCGCGATCGCGATGCGCTCGGGCGCGATCATGGCCAGGCGCTTGGGCATCAGGTCCGCGAACAGGATGAACAGGCAGGTGACGAACAGGAAGGACAAGGCGAAGCCGATGTTGTCCAGTGCCGGGCCGACGTACACCGCCGACACCCAGTCGATGAAGAAGGGCCGCAGCGCGCCCTCGCCGAGGATGCCGCCCAGGATGGCGATCGCGTTCAGGCCGATCTGGGACGCGGCGAAGAACTCCGCCGAATGCTCCTGCAGCGCCATCACCTGGATGGCGCGCTCGTCGCCGGCCTCGGCCAGCAGCTTGAGCTTGATCTTGCGCGCCCCGGCGAAGGCGATCTCCGTGAGCGACAGGAAGCCGGCGGCGAGCACCAGCAGGATCATCAAGACGATATGTTGAAACAAGCTCACGGGACACCTGATTTGAATGCCGGCGAAACGCCGCTGTAGTCCCCAGTATACGTTTGACAATTATTTGTGGCAACGAGCAGGAGCGGGCCAGCGGAGTGGCGCGGGATGCGGAAGGCCCAGAGCCTTCCTCGAAGCGATGGATGGCAGCTCGCCTCGGGGCTCGCGTGAGCGGCGAGCGGCGGGCGCATGACGCGTGCGCCGGGCGCACTCCAGCAGACCGTCCTTCGGTCAGCGGGCAGGGCCCGTCCTGTCGTCGCTGACGACGAACCCCTGCGCGTTCAACTGCAGCAGGCAGGCCTTGCTCTCTAGGGGCACGCGTATCCGGTGCGCGCCCGGCGTCGCGTAATTGGCAAAGGCCAGCGCCGCCCATGCGCGCTCGGCTTCATATTGCTTGCGTTCGATGCGGATCAGTTGCCCCGGCGTGATCTCGACCGCCAGCAGGCTCAGCGCATCCGGGTAAGCGCGCAGCAGCTCAGCCTTGGTCGCGAAATAGCGCGATGCCGTCATGGCCGACAGCGTGGCGAGAACGGCCTTGTCCTTGACCAGCACGAGGTCGACCGCCAGCGCGCTGTCGGCATTGGCGTCCGGGGCGGCGGCAACAACCAGGCGTTGCCAGGCCGGCGTGACCGGCTTGGGGCCGCCGAACCCGGCGCAGCCGGCCAGCAGCAAGGCAAGGCCGGCAAACGCGCCGATCACGGCCGGGCGCAGGGTAAGGCTGAACCGGTATTTCATCTCGCGCATCCACGAAGGAGGATCAAGGAACCGCTACGGCCGCCTGACCGGGCTTGCCCGGCAAGGCAGCGGGCAGATTACCCGTACGGCGATCGGATCATTCTCGACAAGGATGATAACACCGCTGTCGGACCGGACCGAGCGTAGCCTGGCTATCCTGCCTGAGCAGGGCTTTACCGCTCAAGCGGCCTGCAAGGCCAGCGGATCCGCACGATCCAATCCCCCGCCCGCGGCCGTGAGGTCGTAGCCCCACATGAACAGCGCTGCTTCAAGCCGCCGGCTTCCGGCGGGACCTGCGCCGAACGCGGTGCCCGGATTGGCCTCCAGGAGCGCACGCAGGATCCAGCTCGCGCGCAGGTTCCACTTTGCGTGCACATGCGGACGGCTACCCAGCAGGGGAAACCCGTTCCGACCCGGCCGGGGATTGCGCATCTTGCGCCGCGCGGCCTTGGGGTCCTCTTTCGCCGCCATGCATGGAAAACGCAAGCTGGCGGGAATCTCCCTCTTGCCCGACCAGGCGGAGACGAACCACGCCAGTGCCGCGGCTACTCGGCTATCGTAAATGACGAAGTTGTCGAGCAATAGCGAATACACCTTTGTCATCCCCGCGTTGAAGCGCAGCGTCGCGCCCAGGTCGGCCGCATCGTCATCCTGGGCGAGCGCCGTGCGGACCAGGCTCAGCGTTGCCGCGAGCCCGCCGACGTTGGCGCGCAGCCACTCTTCGTTGCGTGGCGCCACCCCGCCCCAGCGCATCACTTCAATGGCTGCGTCACGCACGTCGGCATCGGAGCCGCCGGCCACGGCCCGGCGCAGGAGCAGCTGGAGCTCGTCCAGCACCGCGGCGTTCTCGGCGAAGCTGCGGCCGGCGCAGCGGCGCCCGTCGATGCGCCGAAAGCTGAAAGCCCACTCGTACAGTTCGAGCGCTGAAGCGAGATTGCCGAAGCACAGTGGCGGCAGACCAGGGCGTGCGTAGCCGTGGCCGAGCCTCGAACCGGCTTGCAGGTGCTGTCCCATCCATTCGACGAAGGAAAGGACGTCGGGATCAGCGAGATAGGGTGTTCTTTTCATGGATCAAATTCCGAGACGCGTTGCAACGGTGGACATGCGATTCCCTGGTTCTGCCTGCTCAGGCATATGCGGCGGCCATGCGCCGCGCGATTCCCGCCAGCTCCTCGCGCAGGTCGGCCGGCTCCTCGATCACCACGCCGTCCCCGAAACCGAGCAGCCACCACAGCAGCGCGCGGGTGTGCGGGACCGTGGCCGCCAGGCGCAGGCGCCCGGCGTCATCGAGCGTCAGCGCCTGGTCGCTACTGAGCGGCGTTTCGAACAGGTGTTCTCCGGCGGCGCGGGTGAACACGGCGCGCAGGGCGATCGGCGCGCCCGCGATCACCCCGAACTGTCCGGAAGCGATATAGGCGTCGACGTCGAAACCGGGCTTGCGGCGCGCCGCTTCGTACAGCGCCTCGGCCTGCTGGACCCGGTGCAAGGCGATGGTGCGCACGTCGTCATAGGCGCCGAACATGCACACCAGGTAGACCAGGCCGCCGCGCTGCACGACGGCCAGCGGGTGAACCGCGGGATACACCGTCGGGCGGTCGGCGTCGCGCTTGCGGTAGTGCAGCCTGAGCTGGCGATCCTGCATCAGCGCCATATAGACGATGCGCTGGCATTCGTCGTCCATGCGCGGCGGCAGCAGCGGCTGCTGGGGCGCCACGCTGCGCACCTTGTCCAGCCAGGCCCGCGGCGGCGCGGTGTCGTCCACCGTCGACAAGGTGCGGGCCGCCGACTGGAAATGCGGGCGCAGCGCATCGACCGCGTTGGGCGGCAGCTGGTGCTGCAAGTGCTGCTCGACCAGCGTCAGCGTCAGGGCCTCGGGCAGGGTCAGCCCGGGCAGGTCGAAACTCGAGGCGTCGCGCAGCCAGCTCCAGCCAAACGGCTTGTCGCGGCTGTCGACCACGATCGGGAACACCGTCGACAGCTCCTTGAGGTCGCGCTCGACCGTCCGCTTGGTCACCTCGAAGCCGGCCGCGCACAGGCGCTCGCACAGCTCCCTGGCCGCCACCTTGGCCGGCGCGCGCGGCACCATGCGCAGCATGTGCCACTGGCGCAGCAGCGACTGCTGGTTGGTGGCCATCAGAAGTCCTCCGCCCAGCGCTGCCGGAAACCGGGTTCGCCGTGCGCGGCGCTCTCCATCGCATGGTCGCGCGGCATGACAAGCGAGCGTAGGCCGGCATGCCGCATCGTCCCGTCCGGATGTTCGAGGTCGTCGCGCGGGACGCGGACCTCGGGCAATGCCTCGTCGTAGGGCTGGTCCAGGCAGACCTGGCCGAGCCAGGAAACCATCCGCGCAGGATCGGCGAACGGGCCGCAGGGCGTATGTTCAATAATTAATGCAGGCATGTCCAAGCTGGCGGCCGGCGGGCGGCCCGGAGTGTCGGTTCAAATACCATTTTAGCAAAAGTATTTCCAATAAGTAATATGTCTCGTCGCCGCCATCCTCAGCGCGGCGCGGCGCCGTACACGCGGGTCCGCGGCGCGCTGAGGGGATGCGCATGCACCAGTTCGCCGATCGCCGCGGCGATCTTGTTCCCGCCCTGCTCGGACGGCTCGATCGGCGAGCAGGATGCGTAATCCCCCGGCTCGCTGCACACCACGCGCAGATCGAGCACCGGCAGCGCGCGCAGCACGGCTTCCCGCAGGATCACGTCGTTGAAGGGCGCCAGCGCCGTGCGCAGGCCGGCCGAGAGGCCGGGCACGGCATCGTAGATCGTGGCCACGGCCACCGGAATGCCCTGCGCCAGCAGCAGGTCCAGCATGTCCCGGTAGGCCTGCCGGAAGCCGGCCTGCCACTGCGCCAGCAGATCGGCGGCCTCGAGTACCGTGCCGACCGGTCCATGCATCGCGCCGACCAGGCCCAGCACGTCATTTCCGCCACAGCTCACCACCAGCCAGTCAGCCGGCACAGGCAGTTCGCGCAGTCGCGCCACCTGCGCGGCCATGTCGGCCATCACGCTGCCGTCCCGGGCCAACAGGGACACCCGGTGCGGTCGCCGCGGCAGCGCCCGCAGGCGGGCCTGCACTTCGGTCCCGGGCGGAACGTAGGGGGCATTATCGAAGATCGAGTCGCCCAGCAAAACGATGTGCGCCATGTGCGCCTCCTTATTCAAGAATGGGGTGCCTGCTCGCCAGGCGGCGCGGTGCGCATGGTCTGCGACAGTACCTGCCGAACCAGGTCGCCGATGCCGGGCGCCGAGGATTCGCGCTTGCCGGCCACGTTCAGGATCCTGACGCCGTGGCGCGCGAGAAAACGCGCCACGTATTTGGGATGCACGCCGGGGCGCACATGGAGCCAGGGCTTGCCCAGCTTGTCCGCGAATGCGGCGGTGCGCTTCGAGCCGCCGTCCAACCGGTCACCGAGGGTAAAGATCAGGGTCGCATCGCTGTCGCGCACGTTCCACTCGGTGCGCTGCAGGTAGCCTGCAAGCGGGGTCTCCTGCAGCAGGTAGCAGTCCGGCAGCATGCCGTCCTCGGTTTTGCGCCCGCGCGGGCACCAGCCACCGTGGGGCAGGCTCCGGCCGATCGCCCAGTCCAGCGCGGCCCGGTCGGCGCCTGTCTGTCCACCCGCCACCAGCGTGAAGCCGTGGCCGGGCACGAACACATCATCCATCCATCCTCCGTATCGATTCGACGAGGCGCCAGTCTGGCGACGTGCCGCGACAAGGGCTGTCGCGGGCGCGCTGCGACGCCGCCTGTCGCGCGCGCCCCGACACTGGCCGGTATCGACCACGACCAGGAGCCCGGCATGAAAAGACAGACCTTGACCGATGCACGCTACCATACCATCGGCTACATCGACACCGCCGCCGACGGCAGGCAGACCGCGCGCGACGCGCGCCTGCATGCGCTCGGCTACTACGACCCGCATACCGACACCACCCGCGACGCGCAGCGCCATCTGGTCGGCAAGGGCAACCTGCTGGCCTCGCTGATCGCCTGCCAATGAAAGTGAGCACCTCGATGAGCAAGGGACTGGTGCATTTCGTGCACGGCAAGGAAAGCGGCCCGAACGGGAACAAGATCGCGGCGCTGGCGCAGGTGGCGCGCGAGCACGGCTGGGACGTCGCCAGCCTCGATTATTCGCATACCGCCGATCCTGCGCTGCGGCTGGAGCAGCTGCGCAAGGCTTGCGCGGACCTCGACCAGCCCCTGCTGCTGGTGGGGTCGAGCATGGGCGGCTGGGTCGCGGCGGAAGCATCGGTCAGGCTCGACGCGTACGGCGTGTTCCTGCTCGCTCCCGCGCTGTACATGCCGGACTATCCGGTCCCGGCCCCGGCGATCCTGGCTTACCAGGCCGAGATCGTGCACGGCTGGGACGACACGGTGATCCCTTGCGAACATTCGATCCGCTTCGCGCGCCAGCGCGGCTGCACCCTGCACCTGGTGCCGGGGGATCACCGCCTCGACGCCCGCATTCCCCTGTTGTGCGAGCTGTTCGGGTCCTTCCTGGCGCGCTGCGGCGCAGCATGAGTGCCTGTCCAAGTCCAAGCTGCTGGCCTTCCGCCAGTGCAAACGCCGCCTGTCGCTCGAACTCTACCGGCCGGAGCTGCGCCGCGACGACGGGGCAGCCAGGCTGCCTTCGCGGCCGGGCACCACCATCGCCTTCGCCGTCCCGGCCTGGCAAGGCACCCGTCCGTTCCAGATGATCCCGTTCCAGTTCAGCGCACTCCGGGTCGACGCCGACGGCGCCGCCCTGCACCACGCCTTCCTCGACCTGTCGGGCGAGGATCCGTCGCGCGCCTTCCCCGAAGCCCTGGCCGGCGCCTGTACCGGCCAGGGACCGGTGTTCGTCTACAACGCCGGCTTCGAGACCGCCCGCATCGCCGACCTGGCGCAGCGCTTCCCCGAACCGGCCGCGCCACTCTTGTCGCTCAAGGCGCGCGTGGTCGACCTGGAAGCGATTGCGCCCGGCACCGAAGCGGCGCGCGAGCGCCAGCTCGCCGAACAGTTGCTGGAGTACTGCCGGCTCGACACCCTGGCGATGCTGCGCCTGTGGGAATTCTTCCGCGGCGCCGCGCCGCCCGCCCCGGATGGGGTCGGGGAACGCATCCTGCAGAACCCCGAGCTGGTGCGGCGCATCCTGGAGTCGGATGCGCACGCGGGCGAAGCGCAGACGGTGCCGGAGTTCCTCGCCTGGCTCGCCAGCGTGAAGGCCGAACCGGCGGAACCGGACTAGGCGGACCTGCGGCGCGGCTTGTCGCAGCGGCGCCCTATCATGACGCCAGCCGCACGACGCCGTGCGGACCGCTGTCGTGAAAGGAAGCAGATGAACACCCTACCGTCCCCCGACGCGATCGCGCGCGCCGCCGCGCTGGTCGCCGCCGCCGATGCGATCGTCATCGCCGCCGGCGCCGGCATCGGCGTCGACTCCGGCCTGCCCGATTTTCGCGGCAATGCAGGCTTCTGGAAAGCCTATCCGAGCCTGGCCGCCGACGGCACCGCCTTCATGGACATCGCTTCGCCCACGGCCTTCCACGAAAACCCGCGCCGCGCCTGGGGTTTCTACGGCCACAGGCTGGCGCTGTACCGCCGTACCGCCCCGCATGCCGGCTTCGCCATCCTGCGGCGCTGGGGCGAATCGACCCCGCACGGCAGTTTCGTCTTTACCAGCAACGTCGACGGCCATTTCCAGCGCGCCGGCTTCAGCCCGCAGCGTATCGACGAGTGCCATGGTTCGATCCACCGGCTGCAGTGCCTGGGTCCCTGTTCGCCCGCGCTATGGCCGGCGACCGGCCTGGAACCGGTGTTCGACGAAGTCCGCTGCGCGCTGCTCGGCCCCCTGCCCGCCTGTCCCTATTGTGGCGGCATCGCGCGCCCGAACGTCCTCATGTTCGACGACTGGGCCTGGAACGACACGCTGCGCGAACAGCAGGCGCAGCGTTGCCGCAGCTGGCTCGACGGCGTACGCCGTCCGCTGGTGATCGAGATCGGGGCCGGCATGAACATCCCTACCGTGCGGCACTTTTCCCACCGGGTGGTGCTGCAGCACGGCGGCTCCCTGCTCCGGATCAATCCGCGCGAAGCGCAGATCGGCAACCTGCCTGGCGTCGCCCTGGCCGGCGGGGCGCTGGCATGCCTGGCGGCGATCGACGCCGTGCTTTCCGGCGGCGCGCGCTGAACGAAGGTGCTCCTGTGCGCGATTTTTCGCGGCAGCGCAGATACATTCATGGGAACGGCGGCCTGAGCGCCTGCGCCGCCAGGCGCGGCGGCGACTGCCGCTCTTGCCGCGACAGCCGTTGTCGCGCCACGCGCCTATCCTGTTGCATTATCGGACCAATCGCCCGCAGCGCCTGCGGGCGAGTTTCTTCAGCACTTCGACATCATGCCCGATCTCCGCTGGTACTTAGCTCTAGAACACTGCAACACCCTCGACGACATCCGTAGCCAATGGCACGACCTGCTCGAGCGGAGCAGGATGGCGCCCTGCAACAACGTCCCCCGCTACGAAGACGCCATGCTGTCCTTTCTGGGCGCCAGCACCCTTGCGCCCTGCCTCAAGCTGGCCGCCGTGCTGGCATGCGGCTCCGCCTTCGATTTCGACTTCCGGCTCGCCGTCGGCCTGCTCAAGGAGCAGATCGACGAACTCGACGCCCCCTGGCCGGTCGCGGTCGCCGCCGCCGTCGGGGACAACGGCCCGGCCTTGCCCGTGTCCACAGCCGATCCCTGGCTGGGCGCCTTCATCGCCGGCCGCCTGGCCGGCCTGCGCGAAACCTTCGGCCACGACGGCACGCGGGCGAGCGACTGGCGCGCCGCGTTCTGGAACCGCTACCTGGAAATGGCCTGCCGCCACGCCGACCCCGAGGGGGTGGCGCTGGCGCTCCGGCATGGCGCCGATCCGGGCGCCAGCGACCATGCGGCGATCCTGACGCCCGCCCAGGGCGTGCACGGGCGCTTCCTGCCCGAACCGGGTCACCTGACGCCCGAGCGCAGCAACGCCGACTACCAGCGCATCCTGCTGCAGTTGCTGGATGGCGGCCTGGCGCGCGCCGACATGCTGGCGGCGGCGCTGCCGGCGGCGGCCGCCGCCGACAACACCGACATGCTCGACTTCCTGCTGGCACAAGGCGCCGACATCCGCCGCGACGGCGCCCGCGCCCTGGCGGCGGCCGCCAGGAGCATGGCGGCAGAGGCGCTCGCCTGGCTGCTGGCGCATGGCGCGGAGCTTCATGCCCACGGTAACGCCGCCCTGCTTGCCGCGGTCGCCTCGCTCGACATCGGCACCGTCGAGATCCTGCTTGCCGCCGGGGCCGACCTGGGGGCGGCAAGCAGGCCAGCCCTGCACGCCGCGCTGGTGTCGCGGCCCTACGATCTTTATTCGGACGAGTCCGACCTGGTCGAGCAGCGCGCCGACATGCTCGCCTTCCTGCTCCGGCAGGGAGTACCTCCGGACCGCGCGCTCATCGCTGCCGCCTTGGACGGGGAGTTCCATGCAAGACGCGTGATCGCTGCAGCCGCCGGCCGCGAAGGCCTCGCTCCGGAGGACGCCGCACTGCTGCGGAGCCTGGCCGGCGCCGCATGAGCGACGGCTTGGCGGTACACCTGCACCTGGGCGGCACGTTCTGCTTCCTGCACGCGTTCGAGCTCGCGGACTACCTCGTCCTGGTCCGGCGGCGCTGTGCGCACATCACGCAATGGGCAGGAAAAATGGAAGAAATCAAACGGAATATAACAATCTTGAAATATTTGGAGAGATTACCTATGGGTATTTAAAATTAAAATTCAACAATATTTGCCACCGCCGTGTTGGGCGCAAAAGCATTCGTCCCGACGATTGCGTCACCCAGGGCGCAAGGGCATTGATCCATACGCTGACAGCATTCGTTCGATAAGCAGGTCGAGCATCACGTCAATATAGCTTCCTCCGGAAAGGCGCATTTTTGGACCTCAGCTCCCCACAACATATTTATGCCATGGTGTCGGCCGAAGTCGACGCCATCCTCCGCGGTCTCAAACATGGTTCGAGCGACCGCAACGTTTCCGAGGCAATCAGCAACGCACGGGACGTTTTCGACAAGCTTGCACGCGAACTCGGCGCCGATATCGCTTCGCTGCAAAAAAACACCCGCTGGGAAGTCTTCGAGATCGCCTTTTATGGCGAAACCAATGCCGGCAAGTCGACGATCATCGAAATGTTGCGCATCATGCTCGACGAGGAGGGACGACGCTCGAACAGGCAGCAATTCAAGCGCTTGCAGTCCGAGTTCAACCTGACCGAAGAAGGCATCGCGGCGATGCGGGACCGGGTCGAACAGTGCAAGCTGCAGGCCGACGAGCTACAGGCGAAATACGACGAAGTCCTTGCAACTGCCCGCCAGCGCAGTGAGCAGCTGCGTGCCCAGATCGAGGCGCTCGGCCAGCAAGTCGCTCAGATCAAGGCGGCGGCGCCGTTCTGGCAACGCTTCATTTACCTGTTCAAGCAGCTGCCGGCACAGAAGCACGCACGTGCACTCGAACAGGCCGTCAACGACGACGAGGTGCAGGCTGCAGGGGCGGCTGCTTCGGCAAAACAGGCCTACGCCGAAGCGCAACTGCATGCCGCCGCGGCGGAAGATGCACTGGCGCGATCCGAAGGCCAGCTCAAGCAACTGGAGCGGCATGCAGACGGCGAAATCATCGGCGACGGCCGCTCCGACAATACCCGGATAACCGGACGTTACGAATTCACCGTGGATGGACAACGCTTCGCGCTGCTCGACGTTCCCGGCATCGAAGGATCGGAACGGCAGGTCAACGACGAGATCTCGCACGCCGTCGAGGCCGCGCATGCGGTTTTCTATGTCACGGCAACCGCATCCGCTCCGCAAAAAGGCGATGACGGACGCATGGGCACGCTCGAGAAGATCAAGTCGCACCTCGGCGCACAAAGCGAAGTCTGGACCATCTACAACAAGCGCGCGACCAATCCGGCGGTGCTGGCGAAGAACGTCCTGGTAAGCAAGGACGAGCAGGACAGCCTGGCCGCACTCGACGCCACGATGCAAGAGGCGCTCGGCGAACACTACTGCGGCCACCTGGCGATCAGTGCCCACCCTGCCTTCCTGGGCGTGGCCGAGTGCCTGGTTCCGGGCTCGACCAAGGCCAAGAGCCGGGCCAAGTTCCTCGACGCCTTCCCTCTGGAGGCCTTGCTGGAGCGCTCGGGCGCGAGCGCTTTCCGCACCAAGGTCGCTTCAGAGCTGGTCAGCAACGGCGAAGCGAAGATCGTCCGCTCCAACTTCAACAAGGCGCGCCAGGTGGTGGTGACGGTCGACGACAAGCTGACGGCGATGCGCCAGGAGACCTTCAAGCCACTGGCAAAGCGCCTCCACGACGACGCGCTCGATGCCGAAAAACAGGTCGACCTGGCCATGAACGCGCTCAAGTCGCGCGCCCAGGCCATGGGCGAAGAAGCCGTCGACCGCTTCGTCACCTCGACCCGCGAACGGATCTACGCGCAGATCGAGAAGGACATCGGCAACGACGACTTCAAGCAGGCGCTCGAACGCTACCTGCGCGAGGGCCAGGAGAATCTGGGGAAAGAGCTGCCGAAGCTGATGCAGTCCGCGCTCGAAAAATTCCAGTCGCAGATCGCCGACGTGATCGATCGCTTCAAGGAACATGCCAGCGAACTGCTCGAAGCCTATGGGAACATCGACATGGGCGGCCTCGGCGAGCGCTTCGAGCTGAAGATCAAGATCGACAATGGCATCAATATCCCGGGCCTCGTCGGCGCAGTGGCGGGCGCGGCGATGATGATCTGGAATCCGGCGGGATGGGCCCTCCTCGCGGTCGGCGCCGTGACGGCGATCGTCGGCCTGGCCAAGGCGGTGTGGGGGGCCTTCAGCTCCAGCTACCGCATGTCGCAGCAGCGCAAGGCGACCAACGAGAATCTCGGCCGCATCGAAGATTCGCTGCGCGAAGCGGTGCGCAAGGGACTGGCGGCGGGCTGGCCTCAGCTGGAGCCGAAAGTCGATGCCCTGAAGGTGGCCGTGCAGGTGCCGGCCGAACAGGTGCGGCAGATCGACACCATCCTCGGCAGTGCGCAGAAACAGCTGAAGACCATCATCAAGACGATCGAAAAAACAGGAGCAAAATAATGGAAAAAACCCTCGACGCATTCAAGTCGCAGCAATCCGGTGCCATTGGCATCCTGAGCAAGCTGCGCGAATTTCTTCTGCAGGGGGAAGCGATCGGCATCGAGATCGACCCGAAACTCAAGGAGAAGCTCGTTGCCAGCATCGACAGCGCCACCGGCGAAAAACTCAATGTCGCGCTGATCGGCGGCTTCTCGGAAGGGAAAACGTCGATCGCAGCGGCCTGGCTGGAACAACTCGACCGCTCGACCATGAACATCAGTCATCAGGAGTCCTCTAACGAGGTCAAGGTGTACCAAGTCGGCGCCGATTTCGAGCTGATCGACACGCCAGGCCTGTTTGGCTTCAAGGAGAAATTTAACGCGGACATCAACGCGATCGAGAAATACAAGGACATCACGCGCAAGTACGTGAGCGAAGCGCACCTGGTCCTGTACGTGATGGGATCGGCCAATCCGATCAAGGCCAGCCACCAGGACGATCTGCACTGGCTGTTCCGGACCCTCGACCTGCTGCCGCGCACCGTGTTCGTCCTGAGTCGCTTCGACGAAGTCGCCGATGTCGAAGACGATCGCGAATATGCCGAGGGCCTGGAGATCAAGCGCCGCAACGTCATCGGCCGCCTGCAGGAATTGATCGGCCTGAATCCGGAGGAAGCGGCCTCGCTTGCCATCGTCGCGGTTGCCGCCAACCCCTTCGACATGGGCACCGAGCACTGGCTCCAGAACCTGGAAAAATTCCGTAGCCTGTCACGTATCGACACGCTGCAGAAAGCCACCGCCGACAAGGTGACGATGAACGGCGGCCTGGCCGCCGTCATCGGCGAAGCCAAGAAGAGCGTCATTCGCGACGTCCTCGACAAGCAACTGCCGGTCGCCGTTGCCAACGACGAAAAGATCGCCGCTGAAGTCGCCAAGCTCGCGACCATCAACGTGCGCATGCAGAAGCAGCTCACCATGACCGCGGGCGCGGTGTCGGACGTACGGATCAGTCTCCGCCAGTTTGTCACCAGCTACTTCTCGGACCTGATCCTTCAAGCGCACGGCGTCAACCTGGAAACCTTCGGCGAGTTCTTCGAGCGCGAAGTCGGCGCGGCCGGCGTGGTGATCGCCACCCGACTGCAGAACGAGTTCGAGCGCCGCATCAGTACCGTGACGCTGGAAGTACAAAAGATGCGGGTCGGCTTCGAATCGGAACTCAATCACTTCAACGCCAACGTGCGCCAGTACGGCAAACAGGGACTGGATTTCGTCCTGAGCAGCAAGCTGGTCAACAGCTCGACGGTGCTTGCCACGCGTGACGGGGTCGTCACCGCTGCCAAGTGGATCGGGGTCGACCTCGGCAAGATGTTGAAATTCAAACCTTGGGGCGCCGTGAATATGGCAAAGGGCATCAACGGCGTGCTGTCGGTGCTGGGCCTGGCGATCGAAGCGTGGGATAGCTGGGCACAGGCGCAGCGGCGCGAAGCGTTCGCCAAAGCGATCGCCGACATGGTGAAGAATTTCGAGCAGCAGCGCGAGGAGCTGCTCGGGCTCATCAACAGCGATGAATTCGTTGCCAAGTTCTTCCCCGACTATCAGGAACTCGAGGCGAGCGTCCGGGACGTCGCCCATAGCGTCCGCGAGCGCGAGGCACAGCGCCGGCAGTTTCAAGCCTGGCGCCAGTCCGGCGAGGCCATCCGCGTGGAGTTCACCGACGTCGCGGCCTGACAGGGCAGCCCGGGATCGAAGGCTCATGCAAGCCGGAGCGTCCTGGTCCGCAAGCGCGGCGGCATCGCCCGCAGCCGGGACGCCCACCTGGGCGCGAACAGGCGGGCGGTCAACCCGGGCGGTGTCACCTCAGTCCAACAGCACCCTATCGTACCCGTCCAGCAGGGTGCGGGCGCGCTCCGTCACCGGGATCAGCGCCGCAAGCAAGCCGGCTGCTTCATAGCGCGCCAAGGGCCAGTAACGGTAAGGCACCTGGCTCCACTCATGCAGACCCTGCTCGCGCAGCCTGGCCGGCAGGGCAGACGGAAGCTTGCTCTTCAGCCCATATTCGACGTCCAGCAGGTAGGCATCGGTCGCGCTCCGGCCGGCATTTTTGCGCTTGCTCCCGGAAACGAGCGCGCGAAAGCTCAGGGCGTCCAGCGCCGGCAGGACCGGCTCGTCCGGCTTCAGCCCGCATAGCGCATGCAGGACCGCGGTGCCCGGCACCATATGTTCGTGAGTCAGCTTGTCCCAGTTTTTCAGGTGCCCGATCAGCGAACGGTCTCCGCTCGCGCGACGCATGTCGTCGAGCCGATCGTATGCGTCATTGGTGATGAAGTCGACAGTGGCATAGAAATCCACCGACTCGCTGGCCACACGAATCAGGTGCTTGGCAAGGAACTTGGCTTCGGCCAGGCCGGCATGCCGCACCCTCGGCTTATCGAGCAGGGGCCATTTCGCCCCGAGGCTACTGCGCAGCATCTCGAGCTGCGACGCGCACAGGGCCAACTGCTGCGCCGGTTCGAAGCCCCGGTTCCACGCTAGCCATTGCACGTCGCGATAACGCACATCGAGTCGATCGTTCACACCCATCCCCTTCAGTTCATGTACGCGGAAAACGCCGTGGCCGGATCCGCTCCGCGCTCGATCAGACGAATGATGGCTTCCTTCGGCCCGTTGTCGATGCGGTCCGGATAACGGCGCGGAACGGCAGACAGGTCCGCGCGCCAGGTCGTCACAAAGATCTTTTCGGCCGCTTCCCGGCTGATCCTCTTTGTCGGCGCAGGCGCGGTCCCACTCGCCGGTTGCCTGTGCTTGGCCGGCTCTCCTTCCCTCACGGTGCGCACCCGTGCCGTCCAGATCTCCGCTGCCGGCCAGCGGCGCGCGAAAGACGCCGCCTCGACCTCCGTTGGAACGTTCTGGTCGCCGAGACGCTCTTTCACTGCTTCATAGATCTCCTTGAGTCCCGCGCCGTCCTCGCCTTCGAGCCGGATGGTGATGCCGAATTGCTCTTCGGGTTCCTGTCCGAACTTGACGAACCAGATGTCGAGCAGACGGTGGACGGACGGCACGCAAACGTGAGGCGCGATCGCGGCGGCGAGCACATCGGCACGGTAAAGCACCTCGCTCACCACCGCGCTATCCGTATACACCTCGAGTACCTGCTTCTGCGAGGCATCGGCAGGCAAGGTGATCAACCATCCCAACTGGGAGAAGAGATAGGTCAGGACACGGTCCGGCTTCACGGTCTTGAACCCGAGGTCCATCATCAGATGCAGCGAAGTGATCTGCCCGAAATGCCTTGCAAAGCGCCCGTGCACCTGTTGGAAGCGGGTGCGCTCGAGCCGGTAGGGCTCCCCGCTCTGATGCTCAGGGATATGCGCATAGTCGGCTCCGGTATAGTACTCAAGCACATGCCTGCCCTGGAAGTTCTTCAGAAAATCCGCGACCGCCAGGTACTTCACCATCTTTTCGTGATGCGCCGAAAAGCTGATGCCCTCGTAAGGTCCGCTCTTGGTCATGATCGCGAGCGCTTCGGATCGGGGATGAGCGAACAGGGCAAGACTCTGCTCCCACAGTTCGTTCTGGGCCTTTGCAAACGAAAGCCAATCGGTGAACTTGGCGCGGCTGTCGGCCCACCGCCGGGTCAAGGCCAGCCAGTCCTCGGCGCCCTCTCCCCACAGGACGGCACCCATCTCCTTCAGGGACGCGTCCAAAGCCATGCTGGTCAGCAAATCAATGTCTGGAGTTCCGATTTCCGCGGCCAGCCGGGCACGATGACGACGCACCAGCTTGAACCACGCAAAGCGGCGCTTCCAGTGTTGAGAGAAGCGCATCCATTCGTGCTTGTCGAACTGATACGCGTCTCGGTCATAGGCGCGAAAGTCCGCAAACAGCGGGATCTGCTTGGGCATCAGATCGATTTCCTTCGACGCCTTGTCGGCGCGGGTGCCCTGGTAAGCGATCCGCGCCCACGCCAGCTCCCAGAAGCCTGCGGCGTCGATCTCCGGCCGCCACTGGCCATGGGAGCATACGTTGTCGATGGTGGCGAGGAGAGTGGACTGGTTGGCCCGATGGGCTGCCGCGTCATAGACACCGACGGGCACGGTAGCCTTGTCGAGGACAGCCTGCTTGACTGCGTCGAACAATGCGGGTCCCTGCCGAAAGATCTGCGCGTTGATGAGGTCGTTGTGTTGCCAGTATTCTTCCGGGGATACCATCGAGTTGCTCACAGTCATTGCAATAAGGAAATAATAATACATCAAAGCACATTGCCCGCCTACCTGCCAGTCAATGGCTGCGACGTCCACTGTCGCCTGACGTCGCGATTCCCGCTGGACCGGACCACGCACGCACGCTGCTCGCAGTCCATCGCGCGGCGATGATTGTGATTGGGGAGACGCCGGCACCTGTCCGAAATGGCGCCGGCGTAGCCATCTGGGCGGTCAGTCATCGGCTTGCGATGCGGCGGCCGAGCGACCTGCTGCTCGGCGCCGGGCGCTGTGTCCTGCGGCAGCGAGCTTGGACCTGCGGCAAAGCGCTCTCGCGCCGTTCATCAGCTCGGCACAATCCGACACCACGACTGGTGGTGAAAAGACCAGATTGTCATGCCGGTACGCTGCGGGCAAGCGCTAGCTCGGCCGGTTCGGCTCCTGGAGCAGCAACCCATGCTGGCGCGCCTGCCCTACCCATCCAGGGTATTCCGTCATCAACAGGTCGTACAGTGCGGAATCGGTGTGTTCGTCCGGACTCGATACCGAAAAGAAGTCGGCGTTGTCGATCAGGCGCCCGCCGAGGTCGTCGAGCTTTTCCAGGAAAGGGAAGTCGGAATCGGCGAAATCGGACAAGCGCTTCGCTTTGGACTTCCTCCCCTTCCCGATTCCCATGAACTGCCAGAAGATCGGTTCGCGGCTCGACCAGCGCAGCTGGCGTTCGGTCATGGCTTGATCGGAAGTGCCGCCGTCGGTCACGAACATGACGTAGACCGGGAGCGCCGCCGCATGCATCGTCTTGCGCTCGCCACCGGCCGTATCCGGAAAATAATGCCGGCGTACCGCCGCCATGGCGGCGCCGTAGCGGGTATCGCCTTCGAGCGGATGCCGCTCGATGATCTTTGCGACATAACCGGTCCAGTTCGAAAGCCCCATCGGCTCGGTCCGATGGACGTTCCTGCCGAACAGGAAAACATCGATGTCGCCATCATTATCGAAGCGGCACCCCAGCGCCAGGATGCGTTCGGCGAAACGCTGCACCAGGCCTTTGCGATAAAGGCTGCTCATCGATCCTGAAATGTCGAGCACCAGGCAGACCCTGGCACGATGCCCCTGCAGCCCGACCTTGGCCAGCGACACTCCCGCCGACTTCACCAGGCTGACCAACTGCGGTGCCTTGGCTTCGACGCGCTTTTCCAGGCTGATGCTTGAAGGTGGAGGCGCAGCCTGTGCCGCCTGTCCTTGGGCCACAGGGGTGGCAGGCGCGGGATCCTGCGCGACGTCGGCGCCGAAATGCCGTACCAGCGCGGGCAATCCGCCATTGAATCCTTGCCCGACCGCCATGAAGCGCCAGCCCCCATCCTTGCGATAGAACTCGCCGAGCATGACTGCCTGTTCCTGCGCAAAATCCTGGCCGGTGAAGGCGAAGCGCGCGAATTCGCCATCCGCCCCATGCAAGCCTAGGTGACCTTGTGCCAGCTGCGACATGGCGCCGCCTCCGTCGATACTGGCCGTGATGACGACACGCTCGACCTTCGGCGGCAGCACGGCAAGGCGAAAGACAAAACCGTCGACCGCGCTTCCCTGTCTCCTCAAACCGACGCCACCGCAAGGCGTCGAAGGCTGGTTGAAGAAGGTCATGTACCGGTCATCGACCAGTTTGCCGGCGGCGTCGATGGCAAAGCAGGCATAGTCGAGTGTCAAACCCTGGCCCGCCAGGCTGAGCTGAAGCTCCCTCCGCGACACATCCTGGGCAAGGCTTACCCGCGCGCCTCTCGAAAGTTGTTGCATATGCCTTCTCTCCTGCCGGTCCTGGTCCGATGCTTGCAATGATAGCTCGACAAGCCCCAGCCGGACATATCCCTCCTTCCAGGCTGCGCCACTGCCTGCGGCTGGTCGACCAGGCAAGGCCGGAACGGTTCGGGTTTTCTGGATGCCATGGCGATGTCTTGTTGGGTTTTTCTAGTCGTTGGCGTCGAGGTAGCGCTATGCCCAATCGCCGGTCCTGGGCGAGTTATCTTTTACGTGGCGCAACCTTGAGCGGACCTCGTTGGTACATGTGGCACGGCACCCTCACGACTCAGGGAAGTGAGGCATGCACATTCAGATCGGCTCGTTGGCCAAGCGAGGCTCGCCGATGCGGTATTCGCGACCGAGTGACGCCATGACGAGGAGTTGCAGAAACATTGGTGGAACGAACAGCGCCCACGCGGTGACCAGGAGGTGAAGGGGGGTGAGCGATCGGCCGAAGACTCCCACCGCTGCGAGGGCGCCGCCGAGGATGGCAACCGACGACACGACAAATCGGGTACGGCACACCGGAATCTTTACCCAGGGAACCAGATACGTTAGGGCGGCAACTATACCAAGGAGCAATACTGAACCTGAAAAACTCAGCATGCCGATGCAGGCGCCGACGGCGGGCAGCAGCAAATACCAACCGAAGGTACTGGCGTGACCTGACGTCCTGTCGGCGCCGGCTGCGGTCCAATGCATTCTCGCTCGACATAACAGGAGTCCTGACAGGGTAAGTCCGGGCATGCCGAGGATGACGTGAAACTCCCAGGAACCATGCATTTGCACCGCTCCCGCTTGGCCGAGTACCAATCCGAGTAGCGCATAGAAGAACGATGGGAATATGCTGTTCGCAGCGAATCGCCTGGTCTTCTCGTCGATGATCGACATACGAGCTCCTTCATTGGTCAGCCTCCGTTTGCCTGTGAGGCACTTCCACTCTGAAGTAAATATGTCTAGGCAGCAATTTCGGAGTGGCAGTAGTTTGGGGACAATCAACATCTACAGATTGGCCCTTACAATCGCTCACAGCAGCCGGCTACATCAGTTGCGGCTTCTCAACGTGTCTTCCTCCTAAGCTTCTACGATTCCTATCTGCAACATTTGCCTTGCCAAATGCTTGAGTTAGCAGGAGGATCGATCTGTGGTCATCGAAACAGTAGCGCGCACCTTCGCTGTTGAACGGCGGCGCAGCTTACGACGGAAGCGATCGGAAGACGGCGCCATCGCCATCATGACTGCCATCGTCATCATCGTCATGGTCGCGATGTTCGGGCTGGCTCTCGACCTTAGCCGTAGCTACAACAGGAAAGTGGAACTGCAAAGTGTCGTCGATGCAGGCGCTCTGGCCGCGGCCGCGGCCCTGAATGGTACCAATGAGGGTATCGACAAGGCGGTCGACGAGGCTGAACTGGCTGCGGTATCCAATACCTTCTCATATGACAACAGCGGGGTTATTTCCTGGTCCAACGCCGCACTTACTTTTTGCACGCGACCCGATTGTGGCCCGGGCGAATGGATGAATGCAGAAACAGCAAAGGCCAACGCTTCGAAGATTTTTTTTGCCCGGGTCGACACGTCGGTCCTCGACTCCTCTCCTGGGAAAGTCCAGAACTTCCTGATGCCTATCCTGTCATCACGCTTGGCAGAGACAGACGTAACGGCCTCGGCCGTTGCTGGCAGGGATTCGCTGGACGTCTTGCCGCTCGCAATCTGCGCGAACTCGAACACGAGCGTACTCACCCCCCCTCCTCCATCAGGAGAACTCGTGGAGTATGGCTTCAGGAGAGGCATCTCTTACGACCTGATGAAGCTGAACCCCAACGGACGGTCACCCGAAAATTTCCTTGTGAATCCGGTCGCGCCTCCCGGCACGGTCGGCACGAGCATGATGAACAGGATGGACATGGTCGCGCCATTTATTTGCACGGGAAAGATGGCCATACCTACTTTGAAAGGGGGCGATGTCACTGTCGAGCGGGGCTTCCCGATCGACAAGCTCTACGTCTTTCTTAACTCCCGGTTCGGTACGTATGGCACGTCCAGCAATTCATGTGTGCCTTCCACGGCGCCGGCGGATCCAAGTACCAAGAGCTTCGATCTTGCCAGCGTAACGTGGATGAAAGAGAAGCCGGACGGTCTCTCCGCTAACCAACTAGCAGATCCGGAACCCCTACTGACGGTAGCGGAAAATCCAACGGGCGCGACAAAGAAGGCCTACGGGCCCTTGTGGTCGTATGCGAAGGCAGCCAAGCATTCATCCTACCTTGCATATGGGGGAAAAGAGCCCCCTGGAGGCTATGCCACCTTCAGCGCTACGGCGGCAGATTGGGGCCTGCTCTACAATCCTGGGAAGCCCGAACCACAGTCCTACACCAGCACGCCTTACCTCGCAAACGGCGGAATGGCACCGTACAAGCCCTACCGCAACACCCGGGTGCTTCGCATTCCTTTGCTGCGCTGCCCGGTATCGACGGAACTCAAGACAACGGCAGAGGTAGCCGGGATTGCGAAATTCTTCATGACGGTTCCCGCAAGTTCATCCGCTCTCTACGCGGAATTTGCCGGGATGGACAACGAAACCGCCTCGGGCGGCAATGTGAGGCTTTACCGATGAGAAGAAAACCCTGGGCGACTGGACGCCAGTACGAAGAGGGGGCGATCGCAGTCGAGACGGCGATCGTGCTTCCTATCCTCTTGCTGTTTTTTGCGTTGCCATCCATTGTTTTTGCTTTTTATTTTCGTCAGTACTCGGCTGCGTACAAAGCCGCGCATGACGCAGCGATCTATCTTTCGACCGCGCCAACGGTGGAATTCACGACGCCAGGGCCGGATGGCGAGTTTGCTGCCCTGACCGTAGCGAGAAACATTGTTGCGAAAGAGCTGGCCGGCGTCGTCCCGAAAGGAGTGTCCGTGCAACCCTCCATTGGATGCCTATACCGGGTAGGAAGGACACCGAAGGCGAGGGATTGTACGCCGCAGGCCTTCAGCAGCGATGCCACCCCCTTGATCCGATTCGACGTAGAAATCAGCCTACCTTTCATTAACCCGCTCACAGGCCAAAAAATTGCCTCGATGGCCATGGGCCCCATTCCGTCAATGCCTTACATGGGGAACTGACATGAAACGGATCGCATCCAAGGGACGAACAAGGCAGGCGGGATCCGCAGCCGTCGAATTCGCGCTGGTCGCGATCGTTTTCTTTACGCTGGTGTTCGCCACACTCGAGCTGGCACGCATGGAGTATCTCCTCAACACGCTGCAAGAAGTGACCCGCCGCGCCGCTGCGGCCGCCGCAAACGTCGACTACAGGGTCAGCAGCGAGTTGGAGAAGGTTCAAGCCGATGCCGTCTTCCGTAGTTCACGTGGCCCGCTGGGGCTCGGGGAGCCCGTCACTTCGGACCACGTCAAGATCGATTACCTGTGGCTTTCGAAAACCGACTGGGACCTGAAGCACATGAGTACTCTTCCGGCATGCCCTGCCGGCAACCGGTCGAACTGCATGGCCAACCCGCATGCCGACAACTGCATCCGTTTCGTGCGCGCCAGGGTTTGCGCGTCGATCGATGGGGACGGCCATTGCGAGCGGCTAAGCTATCAAATGGTTTTCCCCTTCCTTGATCTCTCCGGGATGAAGCTGCCATCCGCGGAGACGATCGTGCCCGCAGGTAGTCTCGGTGCCACTCCTGGTTCCCTGCCGTGCACCTGACGTTGTCGCCGGCTAGCAGACGTCTGACATGACCGGTAAACGCACCGTCGGCTGGGCAGTTCGGCTTTCGCCGATTCGGCACCTGCGGTACGGCCCGCGCGGCACTGCCAGCATCTGCAAGAAAAAAGCCCCTGAAATCAGGGGCTTGGACTTACTTCTGACAACTCATTGCTGAGCTATGAATCATTCCCACTCAATCGTCGCCGGCGGCTTCCCCGAAATGTCATACACGACACGGTTCAGCCCGCGCACCTCATTGATGATCCGGTTCGACACCTTCCCCAGCAGCGCATGCGGCAGGTGCGCCCACTGCGCCGTCATGAAGTCCAGCGTCTGCACCGCGCGCAGCGCCACCACGTACTCGTAGGTGCGGCCATCGCCCATCACCCCCACCGATTTCACCGGCAGGAACACGGCGAACGCCTGGCTGGTCGCCTCGTACCAGTTGGTCGGCGCCTTGCCCGGATCGATGCCAGCGACTGCGGGCAACTCGAACGGCGTATTGCGCAGCTCTTCGATGAAGATGGCGTCCGCTTCGCGCAGCAGGTCGGCGTATTCCTTCTTGACTTCGCCAAGAATGCGCACGCCCAGGCCCGGACCCGGGAACGGGTGACGGTAGACCATGTCGTGCGGCAGGCCGAGCGCGACGCCGAGTTTGCGCACTTCGTCCTTGAACAGCTCGCGCAGCGGCTCGAGCAGTTTCAGATTCAGGGTCTCCGGCAGGCCGCCCACGTTGTGGTGGCTCTTGATGGTCTGGCCTTTCTTACCCTTACCGGCCGACTCGATCACGTCCGGATAGATGGTGCCCTGGGCCAGCCACTTCGCGTTGGTCAGCTTGCCGGCTTCCTGCTGGAACACCTCGACGAACTCTCGTCCAATGATCTTGCGCTTCTGCTCGGGATCGGTGACGCCGGCCAGGTGGCCCATGAACTGGTCTTCGGCGTCGATGCGCAGCACCTTCACGCCGAGGTTTTTCGAGAACATGTCCATGACCATCTTGCCCTCGTCCTTGCGCAGGAGGCCGTGGTCGACGAACACGCAGGTCAGCTGGTCGCCGATGGCGCGGTGGATCAGGGCCGCGGCCACGCTCGAGTCGACGCCGCCCGACAGGCCCAGGATGACTTCGTCGCTGCCGACCTGCTCGCGGATCTTCTGCACCGCTTCGCCGATGTAGTCCGGCATGTTCCAGTCCGACTTGCAGCCGCAGATCTCGTGCACGAAGCGGCCGATGATGGCTTCGCCTTGCGTGGTGTGGGTGACTTCCGGGTGGAACTGCAGCGCGTAGAAGCGGCGGTCCTCGTCGGCCATGGCGGCGATCGGGCAGCTGTCGGTGGAACCCATCAGCTTGAAGCCCGGCGGCATGTCGAGGACCTTGTCGCCGTGGCTCATCCAGACGCGCAGCATGCCGTGGCCTTCGCTCGTCACGAAGTCGTTGATGCCGTTCAGCAGGGCCGTATGGCCGCGGGCGCGCACCTCGGCGTAGCCGAACTCGCGCAGCTTGCCGTTCTCGACCTTGCCGCCGAGCTGGGCGGCCATGGTCTGCATGCCGTAGCAGATGCCGAGCACCGGTACGCCGGCTTCGAACACGGCCTGCGGGGCGCGCGGCGAATCGCCTTCGAGCGTGGAGTTGTGGCTGCCCGAGAGGATGATGCCGGAGGCGCCGTAGTTGCGCACGAACTCGTCGCTGACGTCATACGGGAAGACTTCGGAGAACACGCCGGCATCGCGCACGCGGCGCGCGATCAGCTGGGTAACCTGGGAACCGAAGTCGAGGATGAGGATTTTCGAATGCATGTGGAGGGCAACGATAGAAGAAGAATGGGGTAATGCGAAAACGCGGCCCTCGGGCCGCGTTTCATGGACGATTTATTCCGAACGGTAGTTCGGCGCTTCCTTGGTGATCTGCACGTCGTGCACGTGCGACTCGCGCATGCCGGCCGAGGTGATCTCGACGAACTCGGCTTTCTCGCGCAGTTCTTCGATGGTCGAGCAGCCGCAGTAGCCCATCGACTGGCGCACGCCGCCGACGAGCTGGAAGATGATCGCCAGCACGCTGCCTTTGTAGGCGACGCGGCCTTCGATGCCCTCGGGGACGAATTTATCGGCCTTGCTCGAGGCTTCCTGGAAGTAGCGGTCGGCCGAGCCTTCGGCCATTGCGCCCAGGCTGCCCATGCCGCGGTAGGATTTGTAGCTGCGGCCCTGGTACAGGATCGTTTCGCCCGGCGCTTCGTCGGTGCCGGCGAACATGCTGCCCATCATGACGGTGTGCGCGCCCGCGGCCAGCGCCTTGGAGATGTCGCCCGAGAAGCGGATGCCGCCGTCGGCGATGCAGGGTACGCCGGTGCCTTCCAGCGCCTTGGCCACGTTCGAGATCGCGGTGATCTGCGGCACGCCGACGCCGGCCACGATGCGGGTGGTGCAGATCGAGCCGGGGCCGATGCCGACCTTGACCGCGTCCGCGCCGTACTCCACCAGCGCTTTGGCGGCGGCGGCGGTGGCGATGTTGCCGCCGATGACGTCCACGTGCGGGAAGCGGTCCTTGATCCACTTGACGCGGTCCAGGATGCCCTGCGAGTGGCCGTGGGCGGTGTCGACCACCAGCACGTCCACGCCGGCGGCAACCAGGAGTTCGATGCGCTCCTCGTCGCGTGCGCCCACGCCCACGGCGGCGCCGACCAGCAGCTTGCCCTGCGAATCTTTCGATGCCAGCGGATGCTCGTGCGACTTCTGGATGTCCTTGACGGTGATGAGGCCGCGCAGCTCGAAGGCTTCGTTGACGACCAGCACGCGCTCGAGGCGGTGCTTGTTCATCAGGCGCTTGGCTTCCTCGGTGTCGGCGTCTTCGTTGACGTAGACGAGTTTTTCGCGCGGCGTCATCTTGGCGCGCGCTTCGGCGTCCAGGTCTTCCTCGAAACGCAGGTCGCGGTTGGTGATGATGCCGACCACCTGCTTGCCCTCGACCACAGGGAAGCCGCTGATGCCATGCTGTTGCGACAGCGCCAGCACTTCACGGATCTTCATGGTGGGAGGAATGGTGATCGGGTCGCGCAGCACGCCGGATTCGTAGCGCTTGACACGCGTCACCTCGCGCGCCTGGTCCGCCGGGCGCAGGTTCTTGTGAATGATACCGATGCCCCCCTCCTGAGCCATCGCAATCGCCAGACGCGCTTCGGTCACGGTATCCATCGCAGCCGACAGCAGCGGGATATTCAGCGTGATATTCCTGGTCAGTTTGGTGCGAAGGGAAGTGTTGGCCGGAAGAACGTTGGAATAGGCCGGGACGAGCAGCACGTCATCGAAGGTGAGTGCTTTTTGGAGGAGACGCATAACGATTTTCCTATAGGCGCAAAAGTGAATTATACAGAAACGGCGAAAAACTGTCGCAGCCATGCCTGAATTTGCCTCGGAAAACGCGCGATCGCACAGCCGAGATTGACAGTGCCGGCGAAGCATGGCGAAATCCATTTGTTACCCATGGAAAATTTTTATGTCGCCCCCGTCCCGCCTCCCCCGCCTGCTCGCCGCCTGCACCCTGCTGCTGATAAGCAGCCTGGTGCACGCCCAGTATTCATGGATCGACGCGAACGGCGTGCGCCACTTCTCCGACCGCCCGCCCCCGCCGTCGACGCCGCCGCACAAGATCCTCAAGGCCCCGGGCCGGGCCGCGCCGGCGATCCAGCCGGCCGCTGCCGAGCCGGCGCCCACTGCAGAGGCGCCGGTACCGAGCGCCGGCCCCAGAAGCCTGGCCCAACGCGAACAGGATTACCGTGCCCGCGCCAGGCTGCGCGAGGAACAGGACAGGAAGGATGCCGCGGAGCTTCAGCGCCGCCGCGACCTGGCCCAGCACTGCCGCGACGCGCGCGCCATGCGCGCCCAGGTCGCCTCAGGCGTACGCATCGCCAAGTTCGATGCGAAGGGCGAACGCAGCTTCATGACGGACGAAGAAAGGGCGGCCCAGCTGGCCCGCGCCGACAAGGCGCTGGCGCAATGCCGATGATTTTCAAGAACGCAGCCGGATCACCCGGGCGCCGCCGGACCGGGGCGCCGGTTCGGGAGTGAGCCTGGGCGCGACCTCGACCCGGTTGCGCCCGCCAGCCTTGGCCGCGTACAGGGCCGCATCGGCGCGGCGCATCAGGGCGGCGAAATCCTCGCCCTTTTCCAGCATCGCCAGGCCGATGCTGACCGTATAGGCCGGACCGGCCGCGGCCGTTCGGCCTTGTGCGGACTGGTCGAGGGCGGCGCGCAGGCGTTCGGCGACGGCCCGGGTGGTGTCGAACGAGGCGTCCGGCAGCAGCACCCCGAACTCCTCGCCGCCGAGGCGGGCGAAATAGTCGATCTTGCGGATTTCCTCGCGCGCGCGCGCCACCAGGTCGCGCAGGACCTCGTCGCCGACGCCGTGGCCATAGGTATCGTTGATGCGCTTGAAATGGTCGGCATCCACCAGCAGCAGGCCCAGCCCGTTGCCATGGCGGCGCGCCCGCGCCAGTTCGCGCTCGGCCATGTCGAAAAAAGCGCGGCGCGAGGGCGCGCCGGTGAGGTGGTCGTGCTCGGCCGCATAGGCGGTTTCGGTGAGCACGCGCGCATTGGCCAGCATCACCGCCCCCAGGCTCAGGGCCGGCATGGCCAGGGTGCCGATCGCAAAGAAGGCCAGGTTGGCCACGGCTGGCTCGAGCAGCGAGGTCGGCTCGTAGGTATCGAAGACATAGAAGGCGCCGCGGCAAGAATGACCCAGCCCCAGCAGCAAGGCGGCGGTGCGGCTGAAGGCATTCGGGTAGCGCAGGCGGCCGTCGGCGACCTTGGGCAGGCTGGCATGGATGCCGAAACAGATCGCCGCATGGAAAGCCGACATCCCCACCACGCGCAGCGCCAGCGATTCGTGGACGTAATGGAAGAACACCACGCCGGCAAACGCGGCGCCGGCCCCGCCCGCCAGCAGGCGCCAGGGCACGGGCAGGCCGAGGTAGCGCCGGTAACCGGCCAGCATCAGGCTGGCGGTCAGGAGCAGCAAGGCGTTGGCGAGTTCGATGCTGAGCAGGTCGGGAATCAGGCCGCGCGCCGCGAACAGGAGCAGCGCGAGCACCGCCACGCCATTGGCCTGCGCCCATTCGCGGATGCCGGCCACCCGGCTGTCGGCCAGCGAGGTCAGGACGAGCAGCATGACCGCCGACATCGCGGTGGTGACCAGGAGCAGGCTTACGGTAATCAGCATGAATGGGGCAGGCGGCGCAGGAGAGCTTCGAAGCGGGCTCTATCATACCCTGAAGCGCCCCCTAAAAATTTGCTTGGTCGGAATTTTACAACTACGCAAATTCTCAATGTTGCGCGCCCTCCCCTCGCTCAGGCGGCCGGGGGCGTGGCTCCGGTAGCCTTCTTGGCCGCGCGCTTGCGCCGCGAATCCTTGGGATCGGCCACCAGGGGCCGGTAGATCTCGATGCGGTCGCGTTCGCGCAGCACCGTGTCGAGCGTCTTTTTCTTGGCGTAGATGCCCACCGGCTGGGTCGCCAGGTTGATGTCCGGGCAGGCTTCCAGCACGCCGCTCATCTCGATGGCCTGGGCGATGGTGGTGCCGGGCGCGACCTTCATGGGGCGCAGGAATTCCTCGCGCGCGCTGGCGTAGCACACGTAGATTTGCAACTCCTCACCCATAAACGGCCTCGGCGCGCTTGCTGAAGGAATCGACCATGGTGTTGGCGATCATGCCGAACACCGGGCCGATGATCTGTTCCAGGATGATGCTCGAGAACTCGTAGTGCATGTCGAGCTCGACTTTGCAGGCATCGGCGCGCAGCGGCTTGAAGGTCCAGGTGCCTTCCAGCATCTTGAAAGGACCGTCGACCAGGTGCATCTTCATTTGTGTGGGCCGGTTGTTGTGGTTCGAGGTGGTAAAGCTCTGCTTCACACCGTGAAAATTGATTTGAAGGCTAGCCACCAGCTTGTCTTCGCTCCGCTCGATCACTTTCACGCCACCGCACCAGGGAAGGAACTTCGGATAATCTTCGACCTTGGCGACCAGGTCGAACATCTGCTCGGTGCTGTAGCCGAGAAAAACTGATTTGTGCACTACTGCCATTGGTCAACCGTTTGTTATGATGTTGGACGAGTTGCATTTTGCGCCACGCAGTGTGTACTGCCTGCGCCACAGCAGTAGTTTAACCGAGACGCGGATTTTCGCTATTTCATGAGTATTGTTGACAATAAAAAAGCTTTCTTCGACTACTTCATCGAGGACCGGTATGAAGCCGGCATCGTGCTCGAGGGGTGGGAAGTCAAGGCCATCCGCGAAGGCAAGGTACAGATCAAGGAGGCCTATGTCGTCGTGCGCAACGGCGAGCTGTTCCTGTTCGGCGCCCACATCAGCGCGCTGACCACGGCATCCGCCTTCAGCCATCCCGAGGCATTGCGCACGCGCAAGCTGCTGCTGCACCGGGCCGAACTGGACAAACTGGTCGGCAAGGTCGAGCGCGCCGGCTATACGCTGGTGCCGCTCAACCTGCACTTCAAGGGCGGCCGCGTGAAGTGCGAGATCGGCTTGGCCAAGGGCAAGAAGCAGCACGACAAGCGCGCCACCGAGAAGGACCGCGACGCCAAGCGCGAAGTCGCCGCGGCGATGAAGACGCACCGCCGCTGATCGTCCCCCGCCGCCGGCCGCTTCTCAGGCGGCGGGCGCCGCGAAGCGCCGGCTCAGGCGCCACATCAGGAAGCTCAGCAGGACACCGACGGCCGCGCCGCAGGCCAGCTTCAGCGCGCTGCCGAACAGCAACGGGGCCACCAGGCCGGACACCAGCGCGAAGGACATCATCTGGATGAAGCCGACCATCGAGGCCGCCAGGCCGCGGTTGTTCGGGAACAAGCCCATGGCCGTCAGCTGGAGGCCCGGCATGGCGACTGCCAGGCCGAAGGTGAACACGGCCAGCGGCAGCACCGCCCAGGGCACGCTGGCCGCGAACAAGGCGTTGTAGCCGACGTTCAACACCGACGCCGCCGCCATCACCGCGTAGCCGATCCACAGCAGGCGGCCAGGGGAAGACTTGGGGGCGCGCTTGCCGCCCCAGGCCGAGCCCAGCACCATGCCGCCGATCAGCGGAATGAACATCCAGCCGAAGGCCGTTTCCGGCAGGCCCAGGATCTCCATCACGAAATTGGCGGCCGAGCCGATGTACAGCGACAGGCCGCCGAACACCAGGCCCAGCGCCAGCGACAGCATCACGAACTGCGGGTTGCGCAGCACCATCAGGTAGTTGCGCGAGATGGTCGCCGGATGAAAGGCCTGGCGCTTATCGACCGGCAGGCTTTCCGGCAGCAGGCGCAGCACCAGCAGGATCATGGCGGCGCCGAACAGCGCCAGGAAGATGAAGGTCGAGCGCCAGCCGAAGCTCACGTGCAGCCAGCCGCCCAGCACCGGCGCGATGGCCGGCGCCAGGCCGAACACCATCATGATGTGCGACATCATCTTCTGCGCCTGCGCACCCGAGAAGCGGTCCTGCACGATGGCCTGGCCGATCACCGAACCGGCGCCAGCCGACAGGCCCTGCAGCGCGCGGAACACCAGCAGCCAGCCGAAGCTCGGGGCGAACGCGGCGCCGACCGAGGCCAGCGTGTACACCGCCAGCGCCCCCAGGATCACCGGACGGCGCCCGAAGGAATCCGAGAGCGTCCCGTAGAACAGCATCATCAGCGCGAAGGTGAACAGGAAGACGCTCAGGGTCTGCTGCACCGCGACCGGCCCGACCCCGAATTCGACCCCGATGGCGGGCATCGAGGGAAGGTAGGTATCGATCGCGAGGGCCCCGATCATGCCGAGGCAGGCGAGGATGGTGGTGAGGAGTCGTTGCATGGCAGTGCCTGGTGAAAAAGTACCGGCACTGCGGGAGTCGAGCGTCCGGGGGGACGCAATTGTACTGGCTTTCCGAAAAAAAATTCAGGCGACCCTTCGTTCAGCCCCCCCCGGGGGTCAGGTCTGACATTCGGACACGAGCTCGAGCGTTACTCTGCTGTATTGCTCAGTCCGTGTCTAAATGTCAGACCTGACCCCACAGACGCAGCAGACGTGACCCCAGCAGACGCGTTCAGCGCAGCGACTGGCCGAAGCGTTCGGTGCGCGGCATCCAGTTGCCCTGGTAGTCGGCCGAGACCAGGATGCGCTCGGCGCGCCCGATCAGCAGGTGGCGCGGCACGAATCCGATGACGCGCGAATCGGCGCTGTCGTCGCGGTTGTCGCCCAGCATCAGGTAGGCGTCCTGCGGCACGGTGACCGGACCGAAGTCGCGCATCGCCACGCGCTGCGGCAGGACCTGGATGCGGTGGCGGCGGCCGTCGACGTCCTCGATCATGCGCAGCGCGTCCATCCGGCCCGCGCTAGTCGCCTCCTGCACCACTTCCTCCAGCGCATAGTCCGACACCACGCCATTGATGACCAGGCGCTCGTTGCGCATCTCCACGCGGTCGCCCGGCAAGGCCAGGATGCGCTTGATCAGGCGGGTGCCATCCGCCGGCGACGAAAAGGTGACGACGTCGCCGCGCCGCGGCTCGCCGGTGCGTGCGATCACGAGGTCGGTCAGCGGGACCTTGACGTTGTAGGCCAGCCGGTTCACGAAGACCACGTCGCCCTCGAGCAGGTTGGGCCGCATCGACGCGGAGGGGATCGGGTTCCAGTCGGCCACCGCCGTGCGGAAAACACCGAACAAAAACATGAACATCAGGAAACCCTTGTTGGCGCGCACGAACGCTTTCATCTCGCAATGCTCCTCTTGTTATGATGATTGATGAGAAGCTTTATACGCGGTCAGCCTTTAGACATGCTTAAACGTCAAGGCCCGCTCCACTTGTAACAACATTGTCATATTCACCAACTACACTGCCTGCGCCGAGACGAGGACGCAGACCCATGGATATGAAACACAAGCCCCTGGAAGCCGAGGCCAGGAGCATTCCCGAAGGCGGCGCCTTCCTGAACCGCGAGCTGTCGCTGCTCGAGTTCAACCGCCGGGTGCTGGCCCAGGCCGAGGACCCCGCTATTCCGCTGCTCGAGCGGCTGCGCTTCCTGACCATCGTGTCGGGCAACCTCGACGAATTCTTCGAGGTGCGCGTGGCCAGCCTGCTGGCCCAGCACCAGATGGAGGCCGGCCACAACGGCATTCCGCATGCCCTCGCCAGCACCCTGGAACGCGCCAGCCTCGAGTGCCGCTCGCTGATCGAGCGCCAGTACAAGCTGTTCAACGACGAGATCCTGCCGCTGTTGTCCGAAAACGGCATCCACATGCTGCGGCGGGGCGAGCGCAACGCCGCCCAACGCGCCTGGGTCAAGCAGTTCTTCGAGCGCGAGGTGCGTCCGCTGCTCACCCCGATCGGGCTCGACCCGGCCCACCCCTTCCCGCGCGTGGTCAACAAGAGCCTGAACTTCATCGTCGAACTGGCCGGCAAGGACGCCTTCGGGCGCGGCACCGGCATCGCCATCATGAAGGCGCCGCGGGTGCTGCCGCGCGTGATCCGCTTGCCGGGCGAGCTGTCCGACAAGAAGGGGGAATCGTACTGCCTGCTGTCCTCGGTGATCCAGGCCCACCTGGCCGACCTGTTCACCGGCCGCGAGGTGCTGTCGTACTCGCAGTTCCGGGTCACCCGCAACAGCGACCTGTGGGTCGACGAGGACGAGGTCAAGAACCTGCGCCAGGCCCTGCAGAGCGAACTGCACAGCCGCAACTACGGCTTCGCGGTGCGCCTGGAGGTGGGCCGTGCCTGTCCGCCGCACCTGTCGAACTTCCTGCTGGACCAGTTCGGGATCGACCGTTCGCGCCTGTTCGCGGTGGACGGCCCGGTGAACCTCGGGCGCATGCTGGAAATCGCCAACACCAGCGACCGGTCGGCGCTGAAGTTCAAGCCCTTCACGCCGGGCTTCCCGGCCAAGCTGGTGGAACCGGACATCTTCGCCGTGCTGCGCAAGGGGGACGTGCTGCTGCACCACCCCTTCGAATCCTTCCAGCCGGTGATCGACTTCATCCAGGCGGCCGCGAACGATCCCTGCGTGGCGGCGATCAAGCAGACCATCTACCGCGCCGGCATGAACTCCGACCTGATGGAGGCGCTCATCGCCGCCGCGCGGCGCGGCAAGGAAGTCACCGTCATCGTCGAACTGATGGCGCGCTTCGACGAGGAAGCCAACATCAACTGGGCCGAGCGCCTGGAGCAGGCCGGCGCCCAGGTGGTCTACGGCGTGGTCGGCCTGAAGACCCACGCCAAGCTGGCCCTGGTGCTGCGGCGCGAGGAGAACGGGCTGCGGCGCTACGCCCACCTGGGCACCGGCAACTACAACTCGACCACCGCCAAGTTCTACACCGACTTCGGCCTGCTCACCTGCGACGACGACATCACGGCCGACGTCAACGAGGTCTTCATCCACCTCACCAGCCTGACGCGCCCGAAGCAGCTCACCAGCCTGTGGCTGGCGCCCTTCTCGCTGCAGAAGGAAATCGTGCGCGCCGTGAAGGACGAGGCGGCGATCGCGCGCGCGGGCAAGCCGGCGCGCATCATCGCGAAGATGAATTCCCTCACCGACGAATCGGTCATCCGGGCGCTGTACGAGGCCTCGCAGGCCGGCGTGCGCATCGACCTGGTCGTGCGCGGCGCCTGCTCGCTGCGTCCCGGCGTGAAGGGCCTGAGCGACAACATCAAGGTACGCTCGATCGTCGGCCGCTTCCTCGAGCACACGCGCATCTTTTACTTCCGCAACAACCTGAAGCACGACATCTACCTGTCGAGCGCCGACTGGATGAACCGCAACCTGTTCCGGCGCGTGGAGGTGGCCTTCCCGATCCGCTCGCCCGCGCTCAAGCGCCGCGTGCTGCGCGAAGGCCTGCATCCCTACCTGAAGGACAACGTCAACGCCTGGGAACTGGGCAGCGACGGCCGCTACCGGCGCAAGAAGACGCGCAATGGCCAGCAGGCCGTCAGCGCCCAGCAAGACCTCATGGAGTCGCTCGGCGCGAGCATCCACCCCCACAAGGAGAACGAGCATGGACCTGATCCTCTGGCGGCACGCCGAGGCTGAAGCGCACGTCGCCGAGGGCGAGGCTGAACTCGACCTGCGCCGCGCGCTCACGCCCAAGGGCAAGCGCCACGCCGCGCGCGTCGGCGCCTGGCTGCACCGCCAGTTGCCGGACGACGTGCGGGTGCTGAGCAGTCCGGCCAGGCGCTGCGTGCAAACCGTGGAGGCGCTGGGGCGCAACTACGAGCTGGTCGACAGCCTCGCGCCGGATTCGAGCGCGGAGGCGATCCTCGAGGCCGCGGGCTGGCCGGGGCACCGGCAACCGGCGCTGATCGTCGGCCACCAGCCGCTGCTGGGACAGGTGGCATCGATGGTGCTGTGCGGCGGGCAGCAGGACTGGCGCATCCGCAAGGCGGGGGTGTTCTGGATCACGCACAAGAACAGCGATGGCGTTCCTTATGTGAAGCTGGTGGTGGGGCCGGATTTCATCGGCCAGCTGCGCTAGCGAGTAGTGGTTCGTAGGGTGGGCGGTCACCCGCCCACGCGTTCAAATCACGGTACCGCAGCCTGCGCGACTATTCAAATTTCAGCTATCACCGCGTGGGCGGGGAACCCGCCCACCCTACGGTATCAGGTAACAATCAAATTACCCGTGCCTGGAACGGCATCCCGATCTCGTTCCACGCCCCCTCTTCCTTCTGCAGCCACGGCCCGAGCGTCGGGTGCTTCTCCAGCAGAGCGGCCGGCAATTCGAGCTCGATGCGCCCCTTCATGCGCAGGTTCAAGCCCGCCAGGTCCTCGTCGGCGCGGGCATGCATGAACACCACCGCCATGCGCAGCGCCAGCACCGCCCTGGCCACGTCCGGGTCGCCCAGCGCCTCGCGCAGCTTGCGCAGGTTGCCCTTCTGCCCCAGGATCAGCGTGGCCATCAGGCGCTGCTCGCGGGTGGTGAAACCCGCCAGGTCGGCGTGCTCGACGATGTAGGCGCCGTGCTTGTGCGCGCCCGTCATCGAGATCTGCAGGCCGACTTCGTGCAGCATCGCGCTCCAGCACAGATAGGGCTGGGCGTCCGAGGGAGCGAGCTTGTCGTAGAGCGCCGCGGCGATGCTCGCCGTGCGCAGCGCGCGCTGGCTGTCCACGCCGAAGCGGCGCATGCAGGCGCGGATGGCGGCGTCGCGGCGGTCGCGCCGGTTGGCGCGCAATTCCAGGTCGGAAAGCACGCCCAGGCGCAGGCCGGCGTTGATCGCGGTGAGCTGCTGCAGGCCGAGTTCCTGCATCACGCCGATCAGGACCGTCAGGCCGCCCGCCATCGCAGGCACGCGCTCCTTCTTGACGCCGGGCATGTCGAACGCGTCGACGTGGCCCAGCGCCAGCAGGATGTCGCGCAGGGCGTACAGGCTGGCCTGCGACATGCGGCCGTCGCCGATGCCGTTCTTGCCGATCACCTCGTTGATCGCGCGCATGGTGCCGGACGAGCCGTAGGCCGCGTCCCAGCCCTGCGCCTTGTACAGGTCGGCCGCATCCTCGAAGCGGGCGCGCGCCTCGGTGACGGCGGCCTCGAAAGCCTGCGGCGTGATGCGGCCGTCCGCGAAGAAGGCGGCCGCCTGCGGGTGGGTGCCGATGCCGAAGGATTCGACCAGGGTGATCTCGGGGCCGATGGCGGCGATCACTTCGGTCGAGCCGCCGCCGATGTCGATCACCAGGCGGCGCTCGTCCGGCCTGTCGATGGCGCGCGCCACGCCCATGTAGATCAGGCGCCCTTCTTCCTCGCCCGAGATGACCTCGATGGGATAGCCGATGGCCGCTTCCAGCCGGGGCAGCAGCAGCTCGGCGTTGCGCGCCACGCGCAGGGTGTTGGTGGCGACCACGCGCACCGCGTCCAGGGTGTACTCGGCCAGGATGGCGCGGAAGTCTTCCAGGGTCCGCACCGCGCTATCCATGGCGGCTTCGGTGAGCATGTTGTCGCGGTCCAGGCCCGCGGCCAGGCGGATCGGGTCGCGCGCGGTGCGCACGATGCGCATGCGGCCGCCCGCCGGCTCGCCGATGTGTAGCCGGAAGCTGTTGGACCCCAGGTCCACTGCTGCAAACATAGGCGCTCTCTCGCTGTGGGTGTGGGCGAAGTATACAGCCTCGGGAGCGCGCCCGGCAGACCTAGCGGCGCGCGTGCCGGCGCCGCAGCGCGTACCAGGCGCCCACCGCGACCGGCGCGCCCAGGGTCAGGCTCGACACCAGGTCCCAGACGCCGTCGCCGAACAGGGCCGCGACCAGGCCGATCGCGGTGAGCACGGCCAGCAGCACCGGCATGGCCCAGATCTGGGTGCGGGTGCGGATCATGGCGCCTCCGTGGAGCGGGCCAGCGCCGGCTCGGCGACGCCGGCCTTGCCGGCTTGCGCGGAGCGGGTCTTGCGGCTGCGCTTGAGCCACAGGTAGAGGCCGCTGCCCAGGATGAAGATGGTCGCGATGTCGAGCAAGGCCCACAGCAGCTTCATGGCCTGGCCGCCGTAGTCGCCGAAGTGCAGCGGCTGCGACAGCAGCAGCGCCGTCAGGTACCAGGGCAGCTCGCGGCGGTCGGTGATCGCGCCGGTGGCGGCATCGATCAGGACCGGCTTGTACAGGCGCGAGCTGAAGGCCTCGTCGCCGCGCATGAAGATGCCGTAATGGTGCGGGCTGCTGAAGGGCGTGCCCGGGAAGGCCACGAACGCGACCTTCATGCCCGGCTCGGCGGCTTCGGCGCGCAGGATGGCGTCGTGGATCGAGGCCATGTTGCTGACCGGCGGCTGGCCCTGGTAGGGCCCCAGCATCTCGGCCAGCTCGTTGTTCTGCCAGTACTTGAGCAGCAGGTCGGCCCAGGTGTTGACCATGCCGGTGGCGCCCACCACCAGGACCCAGACCATGGTGACGATGCCCAGCAGGTTGTGCAGGTCGAGCCATTTGATGACGCGGCTGCGCTCGCGCCGCACCTCGCCGAAATCGAGCTTGCGCATGAAGGGCGCGTACAGCACCACCCCGCTGACCACCGCGATGATCAAGAGGAAGCCCATGAAGCCCAGGAACAACTGGCCGTACAGTCCGGCGAACAGGTCCACGTGCAGGCGCAGCATGGTGGACATGAAGACGCCGCCTTCAAAGGCCGGTTCGGTAATGACCTTCGTCGTGCGGGCGTCGACCGCGATCGGCTTGTAGTGCTCGTCGTTGGGGTGGTCGCCCAGGGTGACGTTCCAGATGGCCGGTTCGTCGATTTCCTGCGACATGTACATCGCAATCTTGTTGGGGTACAGCTCCTTGGCCGAGGCCAGCACGGCGTCGATGTTGCCGCGCGGCGGATTTTCCGACAGCGCTGCCGGCAGGGCCGGGGCTTCGACGTCGGTGCCGAGCAGGTGGCCGATCTCGTGGTAGTAGATCAGCGGCAGGCCCGTCAGGCAAAGCAGCAGCATGAAGACGGTGCAGACCAGGCTGCTCCATTTGTGGATCCAGCTCCAGAGGCGCAGCTTGTTCGGGGACATAGGAAGACGGGAAAATCGTGGAGTGTGGCAAATAATAATCGTTCTCATTTACAGGCGCAACCCGAAACGGATAGAATGACAATCATTCTCATTAAGAAAAAACGAGCCCGCCCGATGAATCTGTTTCGCCTGACCCCGATCGCCCTCGCCTGCGCCGCCTTTGCGGCGCAGGCACAGGACACCCTTGTTACCGAACCCGTCGCCACCGTCGTCGTCAGCGCCTCGGCCGACGCTTCCAGCCAGGGCTTGAGCTCCGCCTATGCCGGCGGCCAGGTCGCGCGCGGCGGCCGTCTCGGCCTGCTGGGCAACGTGGACATCATGGATACCCCGTTCAACACCATGAACTACACCCAGGCCCTGATCCAGGACCAGCAGGCGCGCAGCGTGGCCGACGTGGTGCAGAACGATCCCTCGGTGCGCGTCGCGCGTGGCTTCGGCAACTACCAGGAGCTGTACGCGATCCGCGGCTTCGCCGTCAATTCGGACGACCTGGCCTACAACGGCCTGTATGGCCTGTTGCCGCGCCAGTTCGTGGCCTCGGAACTGCTCGAGCGCGTCGAGGTGCTGCGCGGCGCGAACAGCTTCGTGAATGGTGCGGCGCCGGGCGGCGGCGGCATCGGCGGCGCCATCAACCTGCTGCCCAAGCGTGCGCCGAACGCGCCGTTGACCCAGCTGACCGTGGGCGTCGAGACCGGCGGCCAGGCCTATGTCGCGACCGACTTCGCCAATCGCTTCGGCGCGGACGGACGCCTGGGCGTGCGGGTGAACGCGGTGCGGCGCGAAGGCGACACCGCGATCGACCGCGAGAACCGCGAACTGAGCCTGTATTCGGTGGGCGTGGACTACCGCGGGCGCGGCTACCGCCTGTCGGCCGACCTCGGCCACCAGGACCACCAGTTGCGCGGCGCGCGCCCGAGCGTGACCATGGCGGCCGGCGTGCCGATCATCGGCGCACCAGGCAGCGACAGCAACTACGCCCAGCCCTGGACCTACTCGGGCGAGCGCGACACCTTCGGTACCCTGCGCGGGGAAGTCGACCTTCCGGGCGGCGCGGTGGCCTGGGCCGCCTTCGGCATGCGCAGGGGCGATGAATTCAACATCATCTCCTCGCCGACCGTCACGAGCGCGGACGGCAGCGCCACCATGACCCGTTTCGACAACGCGCGCGAAGACAAGGTGCGCACCGGCGAGGCGGGCCTGCGCACCGAACTGAAGACCGGCGCGGTATCGCACAAGCTGAGCGCTTCGGTATCGGGCTTCCATTCGGAGTCGAAGAACGCCTACGGCATGAGCGATTTCGCCGGCTTCGCCTCGAACATCTACGCCCCGCGCGACGCGCTGGCGCCCTCCTCCGGCTTCTTCACCGGCGGGAACATGAGCGCCCCGCTCGTGACCGGCAAATCGATTCTTTCCAGCGTCGCCGTGGCCGATACCCTGGGCTTCATGGACGAGCGCTTGCTCGTCACCGTGGGCGCGCGCCACCAGACCATCAAGAGTTTCGGCTACGACTACAACACCGGCGCGCAGAATGCGCGCTACGACGAGAGCGAAGTGACGCCGGTGGCGGGCATCGTCTACAAACCGGTCAAGGGGGTGTCGGTCTACGCCAACTACAGCGAAGCGCTGCAGCAAGGCCCGGTGGCGGCGGGCACCGACATCGTCAACCAGGGCGAGGTGTTCGCGCCCTTCGTCTCGCGCCAGAAGGAAATCGGCGTCAAGTACGATGGCGGCAAGTTCGGAGTCACTGCGGCCGTGTTCACTACCTCGCAGCCGAGCGCCTATGTACAAGAGCGCCGCTTCGGCGTGTTCGGCGAGCAGCGCAACCGCGGCCTGGAGCTGAGCGTGTTCGGCACGCCCGCGCGCGGCCTGCGCCTGCTGGGCGGCCTCACCCTGCTGGACGCCGAGCAGCGCCGCACCGTCGGCGGCCTGAACGAAGGCAAGGATGCGATCGGCGTGCCGGGCACGCAGCTCAACCTCGGCGCCGACTGGGACGTGCCGGGCGTGCAGGGCCTGTCGCTCAACGCCCGCGCCCTGCATACCTCGACCCAGTACGCCGACGCGGCCAACACCCAGAAGCTGCCCTCGTGGTCGCGCCTGGACATCGGGGCGAACTACCTGATGCGTTTCAGGGACCGCGACCTCACCCTGCGCGCCCGCATCGACAACCTCACCGACAGGAACTACTGGGCTTCGGCGGGCGGCTATCCGGGCTTCGGCTACCTGGTGCAGGGCGCGCCGCGCAGCGTGGTGGTGTCGGCGACGGTCGACTTCTGAACGCCGCCGCCGGCTTTCATCAGAAGCGTACCTTCAGGTAGGCGGAAGGGCCCGTCAGTTTGAGGTCGAGGTCGGCGCTGCGTTCGCCGTTGCGGTGCAGGTCGATCTTCTGGATGCCGTAGTCGAGCACCAGGCCGACGTTCTTCGCCGCCATCCATTCGACGCCGGCGGCGGCATTGACCACGTGGCCCTCGACGCTGCCGCCATTGCGCTTGACCCCGCCCGCCTCGGCATACAGGCGCACCCTGTCGTTCAGGGCATGGCGCCATGCCAGCTCGATGGTCGGCGCCCACACGCTGTCGCTGGCGGAACCCGAGCCGCTCCAGTGGTAGGTTTCGAGCGGCGCTTCGGCGCGCAGGTCGGCCTCGGCCGTCGCCGAGATCTTGGCGCGCAGGTGGGCCGCGCCCAGGCCGACGCCGAAGACATTCTTGTCCGAGCCGAACCAGTATTTGTAGGCCAGGCGCGCCATCTCGATGCGCAGATTGGCGTCGGCCCGGATGCTGCCGCTGACTGGACGGCCTTCATACACCGTGGCGCCGCTCGGCGCGGCCGCGTAGTCCTCGTCGAAGCGCCAGTAATCGAAGGACAGGCCATGGCGCTCGCCGAACAGCAACTCGGCTTTCACGCGCGGCAGGGTGCCGTCGCCGAGCTTCTCGTCGGGCGTGTCGACGCGGCCGTAGCGGGTATCGCCGCCGAGGCGGATCTTCGGTTCGGCATGGAAGGCGCCGACCGACAGGCTCATGCGGTCGAGCGCCGGCGACTGCTGGGCCTGGGCCATGCCGGTGACGGCCGCGCCGAGCAGGATGGCGCCTTTCAGGAGTTGGACGGATACGACGGACGTGCGTGGTGCAAGACGGGACATGGATACTCCGATCATCAATGGTGTTATCAACAAATGTCCACCAGACTATGTCTAGCGAGACAACACCTTGATTATCGCAGTTACAAAAATGTTATCCCACACGATTGGCGAATCCTGGTTCAATAAATACACGGCGCCGCTAGTGCGGCCGCACGTCCTGCTTCAAGGCCGCCAAGGCCATCTTCTCCACCAGTCCCGGCGCCAGCAGCTTCAGGAAACGCCCGATCTTTCCCTTGGCCGTCATCACGACCTCGCGCCGGCGCGCTTCCATTCCGTCGATGATCAGGCGCGCGCATTCCTCCACGCTCATGGCGCCCTCTTCCTTCAAGGCGCTGGAACCCATCGGTTCGCCCTGCGCATTGAAGCCGCGGTAGCGGATCCTGGTTGCCACCACGCCCGGATAGGCGGTGGTGACGGACACCCCGTACCCTTTCATTTCGGCGCGCAGCGCCTCGAAAAAGCCGGTCATGGCGAACTTGGTGGCGCTGTAGGCGGTGCGCCCGGGCACCCCGACCAGGCCGGCGAGCGAGGACACGGCCACGATCCTGCCTGTTGACGCCTTCAGCGCCGGCAGCGCGGCCTGGGTGCACCAGACTGCGCCCCACAGGTTCACGCGCATCAGCTCCTCGTACCAGGCCAGGTCTTCGACTTCCTCGAACAGCGCATGGGCCGAGCGGCCGGCATTGTTGACCAGCACGTCGATGCGTCCGAAACGCTCGAGGGCGCTGACCACCAGGCGCCGGCACTGGATCTGCACGCCGACGTCGGTCGGCACCACCAGCGTCTGCGCGCCCAGCGCGGCGCATTCGCCGGCCACCGCCTCGAGCTGCGTCGCATTGCGTGCGGCGAGTACCAGCGCCACCCCTGCCCCCTCCTTCGCGGCCAGCTGGCGCGCCATCTCGGCGCCGATGCCGCTTGATGCGCCGGTGACGATCACCACACGCGTCATCGCAGGATGTCCGGTTGCTGCGACTTCACGATCTGCAGTGCGCTCGCGATCACGCTGCTCATGTCGCCCATGTTGGCCGGCACGATCAAGGAGTTGTTGGTCTTGGCCAGCTTGCCGAAGGCGTCCACGTAGTGCTCGGCCACGCGCAGGTTGACGGCGTCCATGCCGCCCGGCTCGCGGATCGCCGCGCCCACCTGGCGCAGCGCCGCGGCGCTGGCCTCGGCCAGCGCGACGATGGCGCTGGCTTCGCCTTGGGCGCGGTTGATCGCGGCCTGGCGCTCGCCTTCGGAACGGGCGATCGCCGCTTCGCGCTCGCCTGACGCAATGTTGATCTGCTCCTGGCGCCGGCCTTCGGAGGCGGCGATCAGGGCGCGCTTTTCGCGTTCGGCCGTGATCTGGCGCTGCATCGCGTGCAGGATCTCGGCCGGCGGGGTGAGGTCCTTGATCTCGTAGCGCAGCACCTTGACGCCCCAGTTGGCGGCCGACTCGTCGATCGCGTTGACGATGGTGGTGTTGATGTGGTCGCGCTCCTCAAAAGTCTTGTCCAGCTCCATCTTGCCGATCACCGAACGCAGCGTGGTCTGGGCCAGCTGGGTGATGGCCTGGATGTAGTTCGACGAGCCGTAGGAAGCGCGCATGGCGTCGGTCACCTGGAAGTACAGGATGCCGTCGACCTGCAGCTGGGTGTTGTCGCGCGTGATGCAGACTTGCGGCGGCACGTCGAGCGGGATCTCCTTGAGGCTGTGCTTGTAGGCGATGCGGTCGATGAAGGGCACCACGATGTTCAGGCCCGGCGCCAGCACGGCGTGGAACTTGCCGAGGCGCTCGACCACCCAGGCGTGCTGCTGCGGCACCACGTTGATGGTCTTGAAGATGAATACCAGCGCAATGATGAAGATGACGAGCGCCACTGTGCCGAAGGTGAATTCCATGAGCATCCCTTATAGATGAGTTGTAATTATTAGCTTATCTTATGAATTGGCGACAATCAGGCGATTGCCGAGCACCTCGACGATGCGGTAATCGCCCGCTTCCGGGTGTGCGCCCGGGCCGAGTTCGACGTCCCACAGCGCGCCGCGGTACATCACGCGGGCGCGGCCGTCCTGCCACTGGGGCACGGCGACGCGCTGGCCGATGTCGAGGTTGACGTTGCGGTCGCGTGTCGCTTGGGCCTTCGCCGGCTTGCCGAAGCGGCTGCGGTGCAGGATCGCGGTGGCGGCCAGGCCGACGGCGGCCGCCGCCAGGGTCTGCACCGGGCCGCTCGCACCACTCCACGCGGCAAGCGCGCCCGCGCTGACGCCGATCGCGATCATCAAGAGGTAAAAGGTGCCGATGAACAGTTCGGCAATCACGAGGACGCCGGCGGCCACCAGCCAGCCCATCCAGTCAGTCATCTGCTCTCTCCCGAGGTGGTGAAAAAAGTAAAAAACCCCCGCGACCTGCGACAGGCGGCGAGGGCTCAACGATGTCGATGCGCTTGATGATCGTGTGCTTTCTTGCAAAGAGTGATCGATGCCAGTGTAGCAGGGTTGTACAGGATTGGAAGGCCTCGGGCGGCGTTTATCGCAGGCGCATGAACGGGGCCCATCCGAAGGCCGCAAGGCGCGCCTGAACGACGGACGCAAGAAAAAACCCCGCTGCCTGACGGCGGGCGGGGTTGCGGACGGAACCTCGCGCGCTTACTTGGCGGCCAGCTTCTGCCAGGTCTCGATCACCGAGTCCGGATTGAGCGACATCGACTCGATGCCCTCGCCCACCAGCCACTCGGCGAAGTCCGGATTGTCCGACGGCCCCTGGCCGCAGATGCCGATGTACTTGCCCTGGGCGCGGCAGGCCTTGATGGCCAGGCTCAGCATGGCTTTCACGGCCGGGTCGCGCTCGTCGAAGTCCTTGGCCAGCAGTTCCATGCCGGAGTCGCGGTCCAGGCCCAGGGTGAGCTGGGTCAGGTCGTTCGAACCGATCGAGAAGCCGTCGAAGTACTGCAGGAACTGTTCGGCCAGGATCGCGTTGGACGGCACCTCGCACATCATGATGACGCGCAGGCCGTTCTCGCCGCGCTTCAGGCCATACTTGGCCAATAGGTCGATGACCTTCTCGGCCTGGCCCAGGGTGCGTACGAACGGAATCATGATCTCGACGTTGGTCAGGCCCATGTCTTCGCGCACGCGTTTCATGGCCAGGCATTCCATCTCGAAGCTCTCCGCGAAGTCCTCGGCCAGGTAGCGGGCGGCGCCGCGGAAGCCCAGCATCGGGTTTTCTTCGTCCGGCTCGTAGCGCGAGCCGCCGATCAGCTTCTTGTACTCGTTCGACTTGAAGTCGGACAGGCGCACGATCACCGGCTTGGGCCAGAAGGCCGCGGCGATGGTCGCAACACCCTCGGCCAGCTTGTCGACATAAAAGGCGCGCGGCGAGGCGTGGCCGCGCGCCACCGACTCCACCGCTTTCTTGAGGTCGGCGTCGATGTTCGGGTACTCGAGAATCGCCTTCGGGTGCACGCCGATGTTGTTGTTGATGATGAACTCGAGGCGTGCCAGGCCGACGCCGGCGTTCGGCACCGACTGGAAATCGAAGGCCAGCTGCGGATTGCCGACGTTGAGCATGATCTTGGTCGGGATCGGCGGCAGTTCGCCGCGCGCGACTTCGGTGATCTCGGTTTCCAGCAGGCCGTCGTAGATCTTGCCCTCGTCGCCTTCGGCGCACGAGACGGTGACGAACGTGCCGTCCTTCAGCGCCTCGGTGGCGTCGCCGCAGCCAACCACGGCCGGCACGCCCAGCTCGCGCGCGATGATGGCCGCGTGGCAGGTGCGCCCGCCGCGGTTGGTGACGATCGCCGAGGCGCGCTTCATCACCGGTTCCCAGTTCGGGTCGGTCATGTCGGCAACCAGGACGTCGCCCGGCTGCACGCGTTCCATCTCGCTCGGGTCGTGGATCACGCGCACCGGACCGGCGCCGATCTTCTGGCCGATCGCGCGACCGCTCGTGAGCACGGTGCCGGTGCCCTTCAGGCTGAAGCGCTGCTGGGCGTCGGTGGCCTTCTGCTGCGACTTCACGGTTTCCGGACGCGCCTGCAGGATGTAGAGCTTGCCGTCGCGGCCATCCTTGCCCCACTCGATGTCCATCGGACGGCCATAGTGGTTCTGGATGATGACGGCGTACTTGGCCAGCTCGACCACCTCGGCATCGCTCAGCGAATAACGGTTGCGCATCTCGATCGGCACGTCGACGGTACGCACCGAACGGCCGGCCTTGGCCTCGTTGGTGAATTCCATCTTGATGAGTTTCGAGCCGATGTTGCGGCGGATGACCGGGAGCTTGCCCTGGGCCAGCATCGGCTTGTGGACGTAGAACTCGTCCGGGTTCACCGCGCCCTGCACCACCGTCTCGCCCAGGCCGTAGCTGGAAGTGACGAAGACCACGTCCTTGAAGCCCGATTCGGTATCGATGGTGAACATCACGCCGGCCGCGCCGGTGTCGGAGCGCACCATGCGCTGCACGCCGGCCGACAGCGCGACTTCGGCGTGGGTGAAGCCTTTATGGACGCGGTAGGAGATCGCGCGGTCGTTGTAGAGGGAAGCGAAGACGTGCTTCATGGCTTCCAGCACGTTGTCGATGCCGACCACGTTCAGGAAGGTTTCCTGCTGGCCCGCGAAAGACGCGTCCGGCAAGTCCTCGGCGGTGGCCGAGGAACGCACGGCGAAGGAGACTTCGGTCTCGGAGTCGGCCACCAGGCGCTCGTAGAAGCGGCGGATCTCCTGTTCCAGGCGCGGCTGGAACGGGGTGTCGACGATCCACTGGCGGATCTCGGCGCCGGCCGCGGCCAGCGCGCGCACGTCGTCGATGTCCAGGCCTTCCAGGCGCGTGGCGATGCGCTGGGCGAGCGAAGGCCCGCCATCGCTGTGTTCCAGGAAGTCGCGGAAAGCGTCGGCCGTGGTGGCGAAGCCGCCCGGCACGCGCACGCCGGCGCTGGCCAGCTGCGAGATCATTTCGCCGAGCGAGGCGTTCTTGCCGCCGACCGACTCGACGTCGGTCATGCGCAAGTTCTCGAACGACGCTACATAGACCCTTGACGCTTGTTCAGTCTCCTTCAATGCTGCTACAGACAGGTTAGTCATGGTAAAACACCCTTACTTGATGATAGAAACCTTTTGGTAGCGCTGGGACGGAGTGTTCTTGTTATTCTGGCCGTCGTGCAGCACAATGCAGACCCGTTGCCGAGCATTTTACCGCGTGCGCGCCAGACCATGCTGCAACTTTGTCAGGCCGACTTAGCATTCAGACACCATGACCGTAGAAATCACCGCCCCGCCCGCCCCCGGTTCCGCCCCCTCCTCGCGCACCGTCTTCTTCGTCTCGGACGGCACCGGCATCACGGCGGAAACCTTCGGCCACGCCGTCCTGAGCCAGTTCGAGATGCGCTTCCGCCAGATCCGCCTGCCCTTCATCGACTCGGTCGAGAAGGCGCACGAGGCCGCGCGCCGCATCAACGACAGCTTCGCGCGCGACGGTCAACGCCCCATCGTGTTCTCGACCCTGGTCAAGCACGACCTGTCGAGCATCATCCGGGCCGCGCGCGGCATGCACATGGACCTGTTCCAGACCTTCGTCTCGCCGCTCGAGCAGGAACTGGGCGTGAAGTCGACCCACACGATCGGCCGCATCCACAATGCGGTGGACACCGAGGAATACAAGAACCGGATCGAAGCGATCAACTTCTCGCTCGCCCATGACGACGGTCAGTCGCACAAGAACCTGGCCGAGGCCGACGTGATCCTGGTCGGGGTCTCGCGCTCCGGCAAGACCCCGACCAGCCTCTACCTGGCGATGCAATACGGCCTGAAGGCGGCGAACTATCCCCTGATTCCCGACGACTTCGAGCGCGGCAAACTGCCTTCTTCGCTGCCACCATTCAAGGCCAAGCTGTTCGGGCTGACCATCACGCCCGAGCGCCTCTCGCAGATCCGGAACGAGCGCCGTGCCGGCAGCAAGTACGCCTCGATCGAGAATTGCCGCTATGAAGTGAACGAGGCCGAAGCGATGATGCGCCGCGAAGGCATCCGCTGGCTGTCCTCGACCACCAAGTCGATCGAGGAAATCGCGACCACGATCCTGCAAGAGATCAAGCCGGACCGGCGCGAGTACTAAAGGTCTGCGAAAGCGGTGTCGCCAACGCAGGGGGCGCTCAAGGTCCCACCGCCATTGAGCGCGCCGTTCGCGCGACTCCAGGCGCTAGCGCGCGATTCGCTGCGATTCCCGGATGGCACGGCGGCGCCCGCTGGGCTTTCGCCTGGAGCAGCTATGCTGTTAGCGGGCGGCCTTACCGAACACGCGGCTGTGCCAATACATCTGTGGTGCGGCAAACCAGCTTTCGTTCCTCGTCGTTCGAAATTGAGCAAGTTGGGCCATCGATATCTGATAGCGACTGAACAAAGCCAACGGGTCTCTGAGGGAGGCCTGGGATAGGTTCCGTCTGACCACCAAGGTATCCTGTTCCCACCGGAGGACACCGGAAATCTCCATCGCCCACTCAAACAGATGCTTCTCGTCGCGCTGCGAACCGAATCGCACGCCCGAACAGTCGAGATGGATCATTCATTTCCTTATTCTTCTGCGCCCGCTCCTGGCCGACAGCGGACGATGGTATGGCTCCGTGCACGAGCATGTCGCCGCTGGCGCCAGCAACCGCATTTGCCAGGGGTCCTGAAAGCCGAATCAGAAGAAGTGCCGCCAGTCCTCGAGCCAGCCAGGGAATGCCCCAGCCTCCATCGGATTGGCGATGTGGTAGCCCTGGGCATAGGTGCAGCCGAGGTTCTGCAGAAAATCCCAGTCCTGGCGCGTTTCCACGCCGACCGCGACCGACATGCGGTCCAGGCTGTGCGCCAGGCCGAGGCAGGAGCGCAGCACCGTGCCCAGCGGGCGGCGCTTGGAGGCGCCGTCGACGAAGCTGCGGTCGATCTTCAGTTCGCTGAACGGGATGCGCGCCAGCAGCTGCAGGTTCGAGCGGCCGGTGCCGTAGTCGTCGATCGCCAGGCCGAAGCCCATCATGCGCAGGCGCACCAGGCGCTCGATGAACTCGGGGTCGGTTCCCAGCACCGAGGATTCGGGGATTTCGAAGCTCAGGTATTCGGGCAGGATGCGGTGGCGCCCGACGCAGGCGGTGATCTGGCGCACGAAGGCCGGGTGCGCCAGGGTCTCGGGCGCGAGGTTCAGGCTGATCGGGACGGGAATGCCCTGGTCCTGGAACCAGCGGCAGCGCTCGCTGGAGAGCTCGATCATGCTCCAGTCGAGGAAATCGACCCGGTTGTTCTGCTCCAGCGCGTCGATGAAGGAGCCCGGCCCCAGCACGCCGTGCTCGGGATGGCGCCAGCGCGCGAAGGCTTCCAGGCCCTTCACCTGGCCGGTGGCGAGCTCGATCTTGGGCTGGAAGAAGGGTTCGAACTGGCGCTGCTGCAGGCCGATGCCGATTTCCTGGAAGGAAAAGCGCGGGCCGGCCGCGGCGGCGCCGCCTTTTGCCAAGGGCGCGTAGTTCTCGAGCAGGGATTTGAGCTTGGCCGGGCCGACCGGCTTTCCGATCGTGCCCAGCAGGTCGACGCCGTAGGCCTGGGCCAGGGTCTCGACCGAGAACAGCAATCCGGCAGGTTGGGCGCCGGTGACGATCAGGCGCAGGCCCTCGGCCAGGGCGCCCGGCGCCGCGTGCAGCGCGCCCAGCTTGCGGATCAGCTCCAGGCCGTCCATGCCCGGCAGCGCCAGGTCGACGATCGCGACGTCCACCTGCGGGGTGAAGCCGGCTTCCAGGTGCTGCAGCGCCAGGTGGCCGTCGGGCACGTCGGTCACGCGGCGCGCGCCCAACTGGCCGAGCAGCTCCACCAGCATCCTGCGCTGGGCCGCGTCGGCTTCCGCCACCAGGAAGTGCAAATGCGCGATGTCCATCTTTACTCCAATCAATCAGCCTCCAGATTACCCTGAAGGCCGAGCCGCCGTCTATGCCTGCGTTTGCCGCAGCTGCTCGAAAAAGCACACGGCGGCGCAGGCGGCCACGTTCAGCGACTCCACCTTGCCGGCATGGGGGACGGCGACCCGGTGGGTGGCCAGTTCGAGCAGTTCCTGCGAGACGCCCTGCCCTTCGTGGCCCAGCACCCAGGCGACCGGGCGGCGCAGGTCGAGCGCGTACAGCCGTTCAGCCGCATAACCGCTGGTGGCCAGCACCGGGATGCGGGCGGCGCGCACCAGGGGCGCGAGCTCGATGTTCTCGAAGATGTCGAGCACGAAGTGGGCGCCCATCGCGGCGCGCAGCACCTTGGGCGACCAGCAGAAGGCGGTGCCCGGGCTGCAATAGACCTGCTTGATGCCGGAGGCGGCAGCGCTGCGCAGGATCGAGCCGACGTTGCCCGGGTCCTGCACGCCGTCGAGCAGCACGCTCGATTCCACCAGGCCGGGCGCCTTCGAGGGCACGGGCGAGGCGACGATGAACACGATGTGCACGCCGTGCTCGACCTGGCTGATGGCGCCGAACAGCGCGTCCGGCAGCACGCTCACGTGCGCGTGCATGGCCTCGACGCGCGCCACGATGGCGGCGACCTCGGGATTGCCCAGCGCCCCTTCGGACACCACGCAATGCTCGGGGGCGCCGCGCAGTTCGAGCCAGCTCTGGCACAGGTGCACGCCGTCGAGCAGGCTGCGGTTCGCCTTGCGGCGCGCCTGCGAACTGGTGGCGAGTCCCTTCAGTTCCTTGTAAAACGCGTTGTCGCGCGAGCTGATGTGCTTCACGAGCCGATCCTCATGCGCTTGCGAACAGGTCGGGCTGCAGCAGCGTGCGCACCGGCGCGAACGAGCGGCGGTGCACCGGCGAGGGGCCGTGCAGGCGCAGGCGTTCCAGGTGCAGCGGCGTCGAATAACCCTTGTGCTGGTCGAAGCAGTATTGCGGGTACTGCGCGTGCAGTTGCACCAGCGCGGCGTCGCGCGCGGTCTTGGCCAGGATCGAGGCGGCCGAGATGGCGTGGCACTTGTCGTCGCCTTCGATCACGGCGTGCGCCTTGACCTCCATCGGCGGACAGCGGTTGCCGTCGATCAGGGCGATGGTCGGGACAGTCTGCAGCGCTTCCACCGCGCGGCGCATCGCCAGCATGGTCGCGTGCAGGATGTTCAGGGTGTCGATCTCTTCGCAGGAGCACTCGGCGATGGCCCAGGCCAGCGCATGTTCCTTGATCAAGGGGGCCAGTTCGTCGCGCCGCGCTTCCGTCAGTTTCTTGGAGTCGCGCAGGCCCTCGATCGGGCGCTTCGGATCGAGGATCACGGCGGCCGCGAACACCGGCCCGGCCAGTGGGCCGCGGCCGGCCTCGTCCACGCCGCACACGATGTCGGCGTCCGTGAAGGGCCGCAGCCGGGGCGGCAGGCCTGGATAGAGATTGACCTTCTTCTTGCTCATTTTCTACGTCCAATCACGCGCAGCACCGCGTCCGCGCTCGCCTCGGCGCTGTTGCGCAGCAGGCTGTGGTGCATGTCGAGGAAGCGGCGCGCCAGCGTCTCGCCCCCGGCCGGGTCGTCCAGCTGGCGCTGCACCGCATCGGCCAGCGCCTGGGGCGTGGCCGCATGCTGAAGATACTCCGGAACCACGAACTCGCGCGCCAGGATGTTCGGCAGGCCGATCCAGGGCTGGTAGCCCATGTGGCGCATGATCTGCCAGGACGCGCCCATCACCTTGTAGGCGATCACCATCGGCTTCTTGAACAGCGCCACTTCGAGGGTCGCCGTGCCCGAGGCCACCAGCACCGCGTCGGCGGCGGCGATGGCCGCGTGCGACTGGCCGTCGACCAGGCGCACCGGCACTTCGCCAAGGCCGGCCTTGTTCACGATCTCGGTGTAGTAGGCGCGCTGACGCTCGCCCGCCATCGGCGCGATGAAGACCAGCTTCGGATCGCGCGCGGCCAGCAGTTTTGCTGCCGCGACGAAAGGTTCGGTCAGGTACTTCAGCTCGCCCATGCGGCTGCCCGGCATGATCGTCACCACGCGCGCATCCGGCGCGATGCCGAGCTGGGCGCGGCTGGCGGCCACGTCGGGCGCCAGCGGGATCATCTCGGCCAGCGGATGCCCGATATAGGTGACCGGCACGCCGGCGGCGCGGTAGATCGCTTCCTCGAACGGAAAGATCACCAGCATGTGCGAGACGGCGCGCTTGATCTTCTTGATGCGCCCGCCGCGCCAGGCCCAGATCTGGGGACTGACGAAGTGGACGGTCGGGATGCCCTCGGCGCGCAGCTGCTCCTCCAGGCCCAGGTTGAAGCCCGGATAGTCGGCGCCGATGAAGGCGGCCGGGCGCTCGCGCAGCAGGCGGTCGCGCAGCGTGTTCTGGATGCCCTTGATCTCGCGATAACGCGGAATGATCTCGAACAGGCCGCGCACGGTGAGCGTCTCGATCGGGACGTCGCTGTGCATCCCCTGCTCGATCATGCGCGGGCCGCCGATGCCATGGAAGCGCACGTTCGGCAGCTGCGGGCGCAGGCCGGCCATGAGGCGCGCGGCGAGCATGTCGCCGGACACCTCGCCGGCGACCATCGCTAGCGAGACCTCAGCGGACGATGCCACGGGTGGCGCTGTCGAGGAATTCGCGCATGGCGCGGATGTCAGCCGCTGCGGCGGCCTGTTCGGACTCGAGCGCCAGAAGCGCGGCCTTGGCTTCTTCCAGCGTCAGGTTCGAGCGGTATACCAGCTTGTGGGCGCTGCGGATGCCGTCGATCTGCTCGCGGCTGAAGCCGCGGCGCTTCAATCCTTCGACGTTCACGCCGCGCTGGCCGGCCGGATTGCCCGAGACCAGCACGAAGGGCGGCACGTCCTGGGTCAGGCTGGTGTACATGCCGACGAAGGCATGGGCGCCGATCTTGCAGAACTGGTGCACGCCGGCATAGCCGGACAGGATGGCGTAATCGCCCACGTGGACGTGGCCGGCCAGTTGCGCGTTGTTCGAGAAGATCGTGTGGCTGCCGACCTGGCAGTCGTGCGCCAGGTGCACGTAGGCCGAGATCCAGTTGTCGTCGCCTAAGCGGGTGACGCCGGCGTCCTGGGCGGTGCCCAGGTTCATGGTGACGAATTCGCGGATGGTGTTGCCGTCGCCGATTTCCAGGCGGGTCGGCTCGCCCTTCCACTTCTTGTCCTGCGGCGCGGCGCCGATCGAACAGAACTGGAAGAAGCGGTTGTCCTTGCCGATCGTCGTATGGCCTTCGATGACCACGTGCGGGCCCACCACGGTGCCGGCGCCGATGCGCACGTCGGGGCCGATGATCGAATACGGGCCGACCTCGACCGAGCTGTCCAGCTCGGCCTTGGGGTCGACGATCGCGCTCGGATGAATCTTGCTCATATTACTGTCCTGCGGCTTCGTTGGCGCGGATGGTGCACATCAGTTCACCCTCGACCGCGACCTTGCCGTCCACGCTGGCGACGGCCTTGTACTTCCAGATGCCGCGCGACACGCGCAGGATCTCGACTTCCATCTTGAGCTGGTCGCCCGGCTCGACCGGACGCTTGAAGCGCGCGTTGTCGATGCCCACGAAGTACACCACCGAATTCTCGTCCGGCTTGACGTTCATGGTCATGAAGGACAGGATCGCGGCGGTCTGCGCCATCGCTTCGATCATCAGGACGCCCGGCATCACCGGCTTGTGCGGGAAGTGGCCGTTGAAGAATTCCTCGTTGACGGTGACGTTCTTGATGGCGGTGATGCGCTTGCCCAGCTCGACGTCCAGCACGCGGTCGACCAGCAGCAGCGGATAGCGGTGCGGCAGGTATTCCTTGATCGCGTTGATGTCGAGGGTCTTGATTTCAGCAGTGGTCTGGACTTCGGTGGTCATTTTTGTTCTGTCAGTGTTTTGATGGTTTTTTCGAGCGTACGGATCTTCTCGCGCATCGAGGCCAGGTTGCGCACGATGGCCGCGCTGCGCTCCCACTCGGCGTTCTTGGCCAGCGGGTAGAAGCCCGTGTACTGGCCCGGCTCGAGCACCGAGCGCGACACCATGCTGCCCGAGGAGATATGGACGTTGTCGGCGATTTCCAGGTGGCCCAGCACCATGGCGGCGCCGCCGAAGGTGCAGCCCTTGCCGATTTTCGCGCTGCCGGCCACGCCGACGCAGCCGGCCATGGCGGTATTCGCGCCGATATGGCAGTTGTGGCCGATCTGGATCTGGTTGTCCAGCTTGACCCCGTCCTCGATGACGGTGTCGGCCAGGGCGCCGCGGTCGATCGTGGTGTTGGCGCCGATGTCGACATCGTCGCCGATGACGACGGCGCCGGTCTGCGGGATCTTGATGTACTTGCCGGCTTCGACCGCGAAGCCGAAACCGTCGCCGCCGATCACGGCGCCGGAATGGATGACGCCGCGCGCGCCAATGCTGCAACGCGCGTGGAAGCTGGCGTTGGCGAACAGGTGGGTGCCCTCGCCGATGCGGGCATCCGCGCCGATGAAGCAGCCGGCGTCGATCACCGCGTGCGCGCCGATCACGGCGCCCGCTTCGATGGTCACGTGCGGGCCGACGTGGGCGGTCGGATCGACGATCGCATCCGGCGAGACCACGGCGCTCGGGTCGATGCCGGGCGCCTTCGGCTTCTCGGAGAGCGACACGAAGTATTGCGCGGCGCGGGCGAAGTAGGCGTACGGATTGGTGGTGACGATGCGCGCGCCCTCGTAGGTCGCGGCGACCGTCGGGTCGTCGAGCGGGGACAGGATCAGCGCCGCGGCCTGGCTTTGCGCAGCCAGGGCGCGCAGCTTGCTGTTGCTGAGGAAGCTGATGTGCGAGGCGCCCGCGCTGTCGAGCGGCGCGATGGCCGAGACGGTGATGTCCGGGTCGCCGACGAGCTGTCCGCCGAAGCGCTCGACCAGGTCTCGAAGTCGAATGCCCATGTCAGGATGTCGGGTGTCAGTCAAAATGTGATACGTCTTTACTATCTGGTCCGGGAAGCCGCCGGTCGCTTACTTGTCCAGCAGCTTCAGGATCTTGTCGGTGATGTCGATGCGCGGGCTCGACCAGGCGGCCTCGGCCAGCACGGCGTCCAGGCGCTCCTGCTCGGCGACCTGCTCGATGATCTTGTAGGCACGCGTCGCGATGGCGGCGCGCTCTTCGTTCTTGCGCTGCATGAGGTCTTCCTGGAACTCGCGCTGCATGCGCTGCACGTCCTTTTCCATGTTCAGCAACTCGCGCGCGCGCCGGGTGCGCTCCACGTCGCCCAGGCCGGCCGCCTCGCTGTCGAACTTTTCCGACATCTGCTTGAGCTTGGTGACGGTTTCCTCGACCACCTTCTGGCGCTTCGAGAATTCGGCCTGGATGCGGGCGTCGGCCGTCTTCGCCATCTTCGATTCGCTCATCAGGCGCTCGGTGGCGACGAATCCGATCCGGCCGGTGCTCTGGGCCTGGGCCAGCGGCGCTGCGCACAGCGCGGCCAAGAGCAGTGTCCGGAGCAAGGGCCGGGGCAACGTGGCTTTCAGCATATTCAACATCTCTCTCCGTAAAATCGGGGGGCCGCCCAGGGCTGGGCCCGCCTGCCGGCCCCGTTCCGGCCGGTCAGAAGCCGGTGCCCATCTGGAACTGGAAGCGTTCCAGTCGGTCGCCAGGCAAAGCGTTCAAAGGCTTAGCATAACTCAACTTCAGCGGGCCGACCGGGGAAATCCACGACAGGCCGATACCCGCCGAGAAGCGCATCCGGTCGAGGCGCATCTTCTCTTCCTCCTGGTAGACCTGGCCGCCGTCGATGAAGGTGAACCAGCGCAGGCTGCGGTCCTTGCCGCTGCCCGGGAACGGGAATTGCAGCTCGGCGTTGGCGATCAGGCGCTTGGAGCCGCCCACCGCGTCGTACCAGGTGGGGTCGACCACGCCCAGCGAGGAGCTTTCGTAGCCGCGCACCGAACCGATGCCGCCGGCGTAGAAGTTCTTGAACACCGGGTAGGCGCTGCCGCCGATGCCCTTGCCGTAGTCGAACTCGCCGCGCAGCGCCAGGGTCATCCAGCGCGTGATCGGGCGCCACCACTGGTGCTCGTACACCAGGCGGTAGTACTTGGCGTCGCCCAGGGCGTCGATCTCGAAGTTGGCGCGCTGGTAGCGGCCGCGGGTCGGCGTCACCGCGCTGTCGCGGGTGTCGCGGCCCCAGGCCGCGGTCAGCGGGATGGCGTTGGTCTGGGCCTTGCCGACGCCGCCGACCGGGCCGCCGTTCTGCTCCACGAAGGTCTTGTACAGCGAAGGCGAAGTCGGGTCGGTCTCGATCTGGGTGCGTTCCAGGCCGGCGCCGAAGAACACGGTGTCGTTTTCCGAGAACGGCACGCCGAAGGTCATGGTGCCGCCGGTCTGGCGCACCGTGTACAGGCCGAGGTTGAGCGCCGGCGGACGCATGGTGCGCAGGTAGAGCTGGAACGAGCGCGAGATGCCGTCGTCGGTGAAGTACGGATTGGTCTGCGAGAACGCGATCGTCCGGTTGTACTTGCTGGTGTTGAGCTCCAGGCCGATGGTGTTGCCCGAGCCCGCGAAGTTGGCCTGCGAGATCGAGGCGGTGAAGGTGAACTTCTCCGACTGCGAGAAGGCGCCGCCGATCATGAAGTTACCGGTCGGTTTCTCTTCGACCACCAGGTTGACGTCCACCTGGTCGGTGGTGCCCGGCGACTCCGGGGTCTCGACCTTCACGTCCTTGAAGTAGCCGAGGCGGTCGACCCGGTCGCGCGAGAGCTTGACGCGGTTGGCGTCGTACCAGGAGCTTTCGAACTGGCGGAACTCGCGGCGGATGACTTCGTCGCGGGTGACCGTGTTGCCCGAGATGTTCATGTGGCGCACGTAGGCGCGCTTGCCCGGATCGATGAAGAAGGTGAAGCGTGCTTCGCGCTTCTCGCGGTTGATTTCCGGGTTGGCGGTGACGTTGGCGAAGGCGTAGCCGAAGGAGCCGAGGCGGTCCGAGATCAGCTTGTTGGTCGCTTCCATCAGGTCGCCCGAGTAGGTCTTGCCCGGCTGGAGCAGGATCAGCTTGCTCAACTCCTCCTCGCGGCCGAACATTTCGCCTTCGAGTTTCACGCCCGAGACGGTGTACTGCTCACCTTCGGTGATGTTGATGGTCAGGTAGATGTCGCGCTTGTCCGGGGTGATCGAGACCTGGGTCGATTCGACGTTGGCTTCCAGGTAGCCGTTGTTCAGGTACAGGGACTTGATCGCCTCCAGGTCGCCGGTCAGCTTCTGCTTGGAGTACTGGTCGGCCTTCGAGTACCAGGTGAACCAGCCCGACTTGGACAGCTGCAGCACTTCGCGCAGCTGCTTGTCGCTGAAGGCCTTGTTGCCGACGAAGTTGATCTGGCGGATCTTCGCCACGTCGCCTTCGTCGACGTTGAACATGATCGTCACGCGGTTGCGTTCGATCGGGGTGACGGTGGTGGTGATCTTCACGCCGTACAGGCCGTGCGACAGGTACTGGCGCTTGAGTTCCTGCTCGGCGCGGTCCACGGCCGCCTTGTCGAAGATCTTGGTCTCGCCGACGCCGATCTCGCCCAGCGCCTTGACCAGCATGTCCTTCTCGAATTCCTTGGTGCCGGTGAAATCGACCGAGGAGATCGCCGGGCGTTCCTCGACCAGCACCACCAGCACGCCGTTTTCCTCTTCCAGGCGGACGTCCTTGAAGAAGCCGGTCGCGAACAGCGCCTTGATGGCGACCGTCGCACGGGCATCGTCCATGGTCTCGCCCACGCGCACCGGCAGGTAGCTGAACACGGTGCCCGCTTCCGTACGCTGGATGCCTTCGACCCGGATGTCCTTGACCACGAACGGGTTGGCGGCAAGGGCATTGCCGGCGCACAGAGCCAGCACGGCAGCGCCAATCATGCTGCGACGGATGAACGGCAGGGCAAAACGATCAGGTTGTGAATTCATTGGCTGGATCAAAGGGTCAGTCATTGGACAACGTAACTATTGTTTTTACCGGTGCGCGGCCCCTGCTTGGGCACCGCTAAAGCAACCGCACCAGGTCATTGAAGACGGCGAGCGCCATCAGCATGAACAGCAGGCCGACCCCGAAGCGCTGCGCATATTCTCCAACGCGCGCAGGAAGGGGACGCCCGGTCAAAACTTCCAGCGAATAATACAGTAAATGGCCACCATCCAGAACCGGAATTGGTAACAAATTCATTACGCCTAAGCTAATACTAATAAATGCGATGAACTGCAAATAGGTGGCCAGGCCGATGCGCGCGGTCTGCCCGGCGTAATCGGCGATGGTGATCGGGCCGGTGACGTTCTTCCACGAGGCTTCCCCGGTAATCATCTTGCCGATCATCTTGATCGTCATGACGCTGGTTTCCCAGGTCCGCTCGGCGCCCTTGGCAATCGCCTCGAAGGGACCCGAATGCACGGTCACCATCTCGACCGGCTGCGACAGCATCACCTTGGCCACGCCGCGCCCGCTCGCCGCGTCCTTTTCCGGCGTGACGGCCAGCGCCACCACGCGCCCTGCCCGCTCGACTTCGAGCTGCACGGTGCGCCCTGCGGCTGCGCGCATGGTCTCGGTGAAGGCCATGCCGTCCTCGACCGCCTTGCCGTCGGCGCGCAGCACCAGGTCGCCGGCCTGCAGGCCGGCGCGCTCGCCCGCCCCGCCCGGCAGCACCTTCTCGATGCGGGCGCGGGCGCGCCACAGGTCCAGGCCCAGCGCCTCGGTGACGTCGCCTTCGACATCGAGCTGCGCAATGCGTTCGGCGGGAATGGTGGCGTGATAGCTGCCGCCGCCCTGGGCGCGCAGCTCGAGGCGCGCGTCCGTTTTATCCACGGTGGCGTGGATGATCTGCCAGCGCAACTCGGCCCAGGACTGGACCGGGTTGCCGTTCACCGCCACCACGGTGTCGCCGCCGCGCACCCCGGCCAGCTGCGCCGCCGTGCCCTGGGGCGCGGCGCGCAGGCGCGCCGACGGTTCCTCGACGCCGTGCATGAACAGCACCGCCATCAGGCCGATCGCCACCAGGAAGTTGGCCAGCGGGCCGGCCGCCACGATGGCGATGCGGCGCCACACGCTCTGGCGGGTGAACTCGCGGTGCAGCTCCGATTCGTCCTTCGGCGCCGTCTCCGGGTCGCGCGAGTCGAGCATCTTGACGTAGCCGCCCAGCGGCAGGGCCGAGATCGCCCACTCGGTCTGGTCGGCGCCGAAACGGCGCGACCACACCACGCGTCCCATGCCGATCGAGAAGCGCAGCACCTTGACGCCGCAGGCGCGCGCCACCAGGTAGTGGCCGAGTTCGTGCAGGACGATCAGCGGCCCGAGGGCCAGGGCAAATGCCAGGATGGTATAGATCAGGCTCATGGCATTAGCCCCGCAGGCCTGCGATCACGGACCCGGCAGCCGCGCGGGCGCGCGCATCCTGGGCCAGCACCGCCTCGATCGAGGGCGCCGGGCCGTGCGGCACCGCGTCCATGACCTGGGCGATCACGCGGTCGATGTCGCGGAAACCGATCTCGCGCTCGAGGAAGGCCTGCACCGCCACTTCGTTGGCGGCATTGAGCAGGGCCGGCGCCGTGCCGCCCGCGCGCAGCGCGTCGAACGCGAGCGCCAGGCAGGGGAAGCGCTCGAAGTCGGGCCGGTGGAACTGCAGCGCGGCCATCGCGGTCAGGTCGAGCTGGGGCACGCCCGAGGCGATACGCTCCGGGAAGGCCAGCGCGTGGGCGATCGGGGTGCGCATGTCGGGGTTGCCGAGCTGGGCCAGCACCGAGCCGTCGGTGTAGGACACCATCGAGTGGATCACGCTTTGCGGGTGGATCACGACCTCGATCAGGCTTGCTTCCGCGCCGAACAGCCAGTGGGCCTCGATCACTTCCAGGCCCTTGTTCATCATGGTGGCCGAATCGACCGAGATCTTGCGGCCCATGACCCAGTTCGGGTGCTTGCAGGCCTCCTCGGGCGTGACCGCTTCGAGCGTCTCGACGGCGCGCTGCAGGAAGGGGCCGCCGGATGCCGTCAACAGGATCTTGGCCACGCCGGCCGCCTGCGGATCGCGCGCGTAGCCAGCCGGCAGGGACTGGAAGATCGCATTGTGCTCGCTATCGATCGGCAGCAGGGTCGCGTGGTGCTCGCGCACCGCGTCCATGAACAGCTGGCCGGACATGACCAGGGCTTCCTTGTTGGCCAGCAGGACCTTCTTGCCGGCGCGCGCGGCGGCAAGCGTCGGCGCCAGGCCGGCGGCGCCGACGATGGCGGCCATCACGGTATCGGTGTCGGGACTGGAAGCGACCTCGCACAGGGCCTGCTCGCCGTGGTCGACCTGGATGTCCAGGCCCGCCAGCAATTGCGCCAGGCGCTGGGCGGCCTCAAGCGTGCCGACCACCGCGCGCGCCGGCTTGAAGCGGCGGCAGGCGTCGGCCAGTTCTTCCACGCGTCCATGCGCGGTCAGCGCATGGACGCGGTAGCGGTCCGGGTGGCGGGCGAGTACGTCGAGCGTCGAGGCACCGATCGAGCCGGTGGCGCCCAGGATGGTAATGCGCTGCATGGGGAATTCCTTTATTGCTGCCAGAGCGCTGCTACAGCCGGGAGCCGATCAGGGCCGCCAGGGGCAGGACCGGGACGAGCGCGTCCACGCGGTCCAGCACTCCGCCGTGGCCGGGCAGCAGGTTGCTGCTGTCCTTCATGCCGGCGCGGCGCTTGAGCTGGGATTCGAACAGGTCGCCGACCACGCTGGCGGCGACGATGAGGATGAGTACCACGTACAGCGCGGCCCAGCCGAGGCTGGCCTGCACTTGCGCGGCGAAGGTGCCGGCCATGGCGTCGCCGCCGAGCACGATGCTCAGGGTCGCCAGCACCAGCACCGCGATGCAGCCACCGATCGCGCCTTCCCAGGACTTGCCTGGCGAGATCGAGGGCGCCAGCTTGCGCCTGCCGAAGGCCTTGCCCGAGATGTAGGCGAAGATGTCGGCGGCCCACACGATGGCCATCACCGACAGCAGGTAGAGCGGCGACAGGCGGAACATCTCGACGATGGCCGCGAAGCAGCCGACCACGGCGATCGCATACACCAGGCTGAGGAAGGTGTTGGCGCTGCTGTTCAGCGGCGGCAGGCCGAGCTTGAGCGAGGGCGCGAAGCGCAGCGCCCACACCAGCACGCTGATCGCGAACCAGAACACCGGGTTCGGGGTCGGCGATACGAAGAAAGCGTAGACGAAGGCCGCGGTCCAGAAGGCGGCGATGAGCGGCGCCTTGCCGGTCTCGGGGTTGAACAGGCGGAAGGTTTCCCAGATCGCCGCCCCGAAGAAGAGCGAGGCGACCACCGCGAATGCCGTGGTGTTGTTGAAGTACAGAACCGGCAGCAGGACTGCCAGGAGTGCGAGCGCGGTGATGATCCGGGTTTTCAGCATTGTCGATATGGGCTTCGGGTCTTAAACCTTGGACTTCTGCGCGACCTGGTCGCCGGTCTGGCCGAAGCGGCGCTCGCGCTGCTGGAAGGAGTCGATCGCTTCGTCCAGCGAGGCCTTGGAAAAATCGGGCCAGAAGGTCTTGGTAAAGTACAGTTCGGAATATGCCAACTGCCACAGCAGGAAGTTCGAGATGCGCTCCTCGCCGCCGGTACGGATGAACAGGTCGGGCTCGGGCGCATAGGCCATGGCCAGGTGCGGGGCCAGCATTTCTTCGGTGAAGTCGAGCACGCCCGGGTTGGCCGCCACCATCTTGCCGGTTGCCTGCATGATATCCCAGCGGCCGCCGTAATTGGCGCAGACGCTGACCGTGAGGCGGGTATTGTTGGCGGTGCGGCGTTCCGCCGCCGAGATCATTTCCTGCAGCTTGGCGTCGAAACGGCTCAGGTCGCCCACGACCTTCAGTCGGATGTTATTGGCATGCATCTTCGCCACTTCGCGCTCGAGCGCGGTGACGAACAGGCGCATCAGGAGCGAGACCTCCTCGGCCGGACGGCGCCAGTTTTCCGACGAAAAGGCGAACAGCGTCAGGTATTCGACGCCGCGCTCGACGCAGTGCTCGACGACGCCGCGCACCGCCTCCACGCCCTTGACGTGGCCGGCTACACGCGGCAGCAGGCGTTTGGTGGCCCAGCGTCCATTGCCATCCATGATGATGGCGATATGGCGCGGCACCTTCGGCGCTTCGGGAATGGCAGTGGTCGAACTTTTGAACATCTTTGCTTCCAGCTGGGTCTTAAAGGGAGTCGGACCGGCCGCGGCATCGAAGCCGGGACCGGTCCGCCTGGGCGCGGAGCGCGAAGCGCCCCCAAGGCCCAATCACACCGTCATGATGTCTTTTTCTTTGTCGGCCAGCAGCTTGTCGATCTCGGCAACGAACTTGTCGGTCAGCTTCTGGATGTCGTCGTTCGAACGGCGCTCGTCGTCTTCCGAAGCGGTCTTGTCCTTGACCATTTTTTTAACGGCTTCGTTGGCATCGCGGCGGATGTTGCGCACGGCGATCTTGGCGTCTTCGCCTTCCGACTTGGTCAGCTTGACCATTTCCTTGCGGCGCTCTTCGGTCAGCGGCGGGGTCGGCACGCGGATCATATCGCCCTGCGACGACGGGTTCAGGCCCAGGTCGGAGTCGCGGATCGCCTTTTCGATGGTGCTCGCCATTTTCTTTTCGAAAGGCGCCACGCCGATGGTGCGGGCGTCGATCAGGGTCAGGTTGGCGACCTGCGACAGCGGGACCGGCGAGCCGTAGTACTCGACCATCACGGAATCGAGGATGCCGGCATGGGCGCGGCCGGTACGGACCTTGGCCAGGTTGGCCCTCAGGGTCTCGATGGACTTGGTCATGCGCTCCTGCGCGTTCTTCTTCACGTCAGCTAAGGACATGCTGCACTCCTGTTCTTTTGGATGTTGATGCGAGATTCTCGATAAACGGGAATCTCGAGATTTACTAAACTCAAACGTGTACCAGTGTACCCTCGTCTTCGCCCATGATCACGGCTTTCATCGCGCCGGGCTTGACGATGGAGAAGACCTTGATCGGCAGCTTCTGGTCGCGGCACAGTGCGAACGCGGTAGCGTCCATCACCTGCAGGTTCTTGGCGATCGCCTCGTCGAAGGAGATCGAATTGTAGCGGGTGGCGCTCGGGTCCTTCTTCGGATCGGCGGTGTAGACGCCGTCGACCTTGGTGGCCTTGAGCACGATCTCGGCCGAGATCTCGGCGCCGCGCAGGGCCGCCGCGGTATCGGTGGTGAAGAAGGGGTTGCCGGTGCCGGCGGCGAACACGACGACCTTGCCCTCTTCCAGATACTGCAGGGCCTTCGGGCGCACGTAGGGCTCGACCACCTGCTCGATGCTGATCGCCGACATCACGCGCGCGGTGATGCCCACGTGACGCATCGAATCGGCCAGGGCCAGGGCATTCATGACGGTGGCGAGCATGCCCATGTAGTCCGCGGTGGCGCGGTCCATGCCCTGGGCGCCCGGGGCCACGCCGCGGAAGATGTTGCCGCCGCCGATCACGACCGCCACCTGCACGCCCAGCTTCGCCACTTCCGCCACGTCGGCCACCATGCGGTCGATGGTTGCGCGGTTGATGCCGAACTGGTCGTCACCCATCAGCGCTTCGCCAGACAGTTTGAGGAGGACTCGTTGGTAGGCTGGTTTTGTCATGATGAAGCGGCTCCTATGTTGTGTTTCGAATTCGGGTCCGACCGCCGGTTCGTGGCCGGCGATCTCATCTGCAAGCACAGATGGCGGTCCGGGCTGGCCGCGCCCTACCTACCGACGCGCGCGGCACTACCCTACAAAAACGGGCCTTACGGCCCGCTTTGTTGATTACTGCTTGTTGGCAGCCATCTGGGCTGCGACTTCTGCTGCGAAGTCGTCCACCTTCTTCTCGATGCCTTCGCCGACGACATACATCGTGAATGCCTTCACGCTGGCGTTCGAGGCCTTCAGGTACTGCTCGATCGACTGCTTGTCGTTCTTCACGAACGCCTGGTTCAGCAGCGAGACTTCCTTCAGGTACTTCTGCACCGAACCGTCGATACGCTTGGCGACGATCTCGGCCGACTGCGGCTGCTTGCCTTCGGCGACGGCCTTGTCGGCGTCTTCCTGGGCTTTCAGCTGGGCAACCGAACGCTCTTTCTCGATCAGTTCGGCCGGCACTTGCTCTGCCGACAGCGAGACCGGCTTCATCGCGGCGATGTGCATGGCCACGTCCTTGCCGACCTGGTCGTCGCCCTCGAACTCGACCATCACGCCGATACGGGCGCCGTGCAGGTAGGAAGCCAGCTTGGCGGTGGTTTCGAAGCGCTGGAAGCGGCGAACGGTCATATTCTCGCCGATTTTACCGATCAGTGCCGTACGCACGTCGTCGAAGGTCTTGCCTTCGTGCGGCAAGGCTGCCAGGGCGGCGACGTCGGCCGGGTTCTGCTCGGCGACCAGGCGGGCTGCCAGGTTGGCCATGGCCAGGAAGTCGTCGTTCTTGGCGACGAAGTCGGTTTCGCTGTTGATTTCCACCAGCGCGCCGATGTTGCCGGAGATGTAAGCGGCGACCACGCCTTCGGCGGTGATACGCGATGCTGCCTTCGATGCCTTGCCGCCCAGCTTGACGCGCAGGATCTCTTCGGCACGCACCATGTCGCCTTCGGCTTCGGTCAGTGCCTTCTTGCATTCCATCATCGGCGCGTCGGTCTTCGCGCGCAGTTCACCAACCATCGCTGCGGTAATAGCTGCCATGTTGAATTCTCCCAAATATTTGATGTAGAGGCCCAGATGTCCCACGGACATCCGGACGATAATTTATTGCTAAGCGTCGTGCTTAAAAAAAGGGGCGCTCGTGCTATGGCTCGGCGCCCCTTCGCTACTCAGGCAGGTCTCACCTGCCCCGCATTATGCCTGCTCGGAAACTTCGACGAAGTCGTCGCCAGCGGCCTTGACCATCTCGACGACTTCGTTGGTGGCGTTGGCGCGGCCTTCCAGGATCGCATCGGCGACGCCGCGTGCGTACAGGGTGATCGCCTTCGACGAGTCGTCGTTACCCGGGATCACGTGGGTGACGCCTTCCGGCGAGTGGTTGGTATCGACCACGCCGATGACCGGGATGCCCAGCTTGCCGGCTTCGGTGATGGCGCCCTTGTGGTAGCCTACGTCGACGACGAAGATCGCGTCAGGCACGCCGCCCAGCTCCTTGATGCCGCCGATCGACTTCTGCAGCTTGACCAGTTCGCGCGAGAACATCAGCGCTTCCTTCTTCGACATCTTCTCGGCTTCGCCCGATTCGATCGCCGCTTCCATGTCCTTCAGGCGCTTGATCGAGGTCTTGATGGTCTTGAAGTTGGTCAGCATGCCGCCCAGCCAGCGCTGGTCGACGTAAGGCACGCCAGCGCGCTGCGCTTCGGCGGCGATGATGTCGCGGGCCTGACGCTTGGTGCCGACCATCAGGATGGTGCCGCGGTTGGCCGAGATCTGCTTGATGGTCTTCATCGCATCCTGGTACATCGCCATGGTCTTTTCCAGGTTGATGATGTGGATCTTGTTGCGATGACCGAAGATGAACGGTGCCATTTTCGGGTTCCAGAAACGGGTCTGGTGGCCGAAGTGGATACCGGCTTCCAGCATTTCGCGCATAGTAACGGACATGTAATTCTCCAGGGTTGGGTCTTGAACGTAGCCAGTCACCTAGCAGGCACCCTTTGGCGGCCACGTTCGCGATTTCATTTAAAAGATGATTTTTACAACATTGCTCGATGCGAATACGAGCAACCCGAGATTCTAGCGGGATTTGGTCCGTATTTCAAGCGCGCATACGGAAACGGAACGGTTTTCGGTAGGGTGAGCGGGTCTCCCGCCCGCGCGGCGATAGCTGCAGCTTTCATCCGTCGCGGCCGTGCCGGCGGTAGTTGAACGCGTGGGCGGCATAGCCGCCCACCCTACGAAACCCTTATAATGACGCAATAACTTACATTTGCAGGATAAAGAACATGGCCTCCATCCCCAAGACCCCGGAAGAAATCGAAGGCATGCGCGTCGCCTGCCGGCTCGGCTCGGAAGTGCTCGACTACATCACGCCCTTCGTCAAACCCGGCGTCACCACCGGCGAACTGGACCGGTTGGCCAAGGACTACATGATCAACGTGCAGGGCACCGTCCCGGCCACCCTGAACTACGCGCCGCCGGGCTACCCGCCCTTCCCCGGCTCGATCTGCGCCTCGGTCAACGACGTCATCTGCCACGGCATCCCGGGCGAGCGCGTGCTCAAGAGCGGCGACGCGCTGAACATCGACATCACCCCGGTCACCAAGGAAGGCTTCCACGGCGACAACAGCCGCATGTTCCTGGTCGGCGAGCCCTCGATCCTGGCCAAGCGCCTGTCCGAAGTCACTTTCGAGTGCATGTGGCTGGGCATCGCCAAGGTCAAGCCGGGCAACCGCCTGGGCGACATCGGCTTCGCGATCCAGCAGCACGCCGAGAAGCACGGCTACAGCGTGGTGCGCGAATTCTGCGGCCACGGCGTCGGCCGCGTGTTCCACGAGGAGCCGCAGGTGCTGCACTACGGCCGCCCCGGCACCGGCGAAGAGCTGGTCCCCGGCATGATCTTCACCATCGAGCCGATGATCAATGCCGGCCGCCGCGAGATCCGCGAAATGCCCGACGGCTGGACCATCAAGACCAAGGACCGCAGCCTGTCGGCCCAGTGGGAGCACACCGTGCTGGTCACCGAGACCGGCGTCGAGGTGCTGACCATGTCGGCCGGCAGCCCGCCGCCGCCCGCCATCGTGCTGCCGCTGCTGAACCAGGGCGCCGCCGTCCCGGCCTGAGCCAGGCAAGCGTCATGGGCCAGTCCGCGCTCCAAGACAGCTCGCGCGACGAGCTGCGCCAACGCCTGAAAGCCCAGCTCAAGGCCGAGCGCGAGGCCCTGATCGACGCCTTCCACCGCGACGGCAAGCCGGAAAAGCTGCTGCGCGGCCTGCGCAACTGCGTCGACGGTATCTTGAGCATCGCCTGGAGCGCGGCCGGCCTGCCCGCGAATACGGCGCTGGTGGGCGTGGGCGGCTACGGCCGCGGCGAACTCTTCCCCTATTCCGACGTCGACCTCCTGATCCTGCTCGGGCAGCCGGCCGACGCCCTCACCCAGGCCAGGCTGGAAAGCCTGGTGCAGCTGTTCTGGGACCTGGGGCTGGAAATCGGCCACAGCATCCGCACCGTGGACGAGTGCCTGGTCGAATCAAGCGCCGACATCACGGTGCAGACCAGCCTGCTGGAGGCGCGCCTGGTCACGGGCGACGTCCTCCTGTTCGACGAGCTGCGCCGGCGCCACCGCGCGGCCCTCGACCCGCAGGCCTTCTTCCAGGCCAAGACCGCCGAGATGCGGCTGCGCCACGCCAAGTACGAGTACACCGCCTTCGCCCTCGAACCCAACGTCAAGGAAAGCCCGGGCGCGCTGCGCGACCTGCAGGTGATCATGTGGGTGGCCAAGGCGGCCGGCCTGGCCGAGTCCTGGAGCCAGATGGCGCGCGCCAAGCTGATCACGCGCGCCGAGGCGCGGCAACTGATGGAAAAGGAATACGCCTTCAAGGACATCCGGGTGCGCCTGCACCTGCAGACCAGGCGCCGCGAAGACCGCCTGGTGTTCGACGTCCAGACCGCGATCGCCAAGACCTTCGGCCTGGAAAACCGGGATGGCCGCCGCGCCAGCGAATTCCTGATGCAGCGCTACTACTGGGCGGCCAAGGTGGTCACCCAGATGAACACCATCATGCTGCAGAACATCGAAGCCCACCTGTTCCCGCGCCCGAGCGCGGCGGTGCCGATCGGCGGCGACTTCAAGGAGCACTTCAAGGAGGTCAACGGCTTCATCGACATCGCCGCAAGCGACACCTTCGAGCGCGCCCCCTCGACCGTGCTCGGCATTTTCGTCGCCATGACCGAGCGTCCCGACCTCAAGGGCATGACGGCGCGCACCATGCGCGCACTGTGGCATGCCCGGAACGTGATCGACGCGGGTTTTCGCGCCGATCCGCTGAACAAGGCCCTGTTCCTGCGCATCCTGAAGGCGCCCAGCGGCCTGGTGCATGCGCTGCGCCGCATGAACGACATGGGCGTGCTGGGACGCTACCTGCCGGCCTTCCGCAGCATCACCGGCCAGATGCAGCACGACCTGTTCCACGTGTATACGGTGGACCAGCACATCATGATGGTAGTGCGCAACCTGCGCCGCTTCACGATGCCCGAGCACGCCCACGAATACCCCTTCTGCAGCCAGCTGATCGCCAATTTCCGCGACCGCTGGCTGCTCTACGTGGCCGCCCTGTTCCACGACATCGCCAAGGGCCGCGGCGGCGACCATTCGGAGCTGGGAATGCAGGACGCGCAGGCGTTCTGCCGCGAGCACGGCCTGTCCGAAGCGGATACCGAACTGGTGGTCTTCCTGGTGCAGCAGCACCTGACCATGTCGACGGTGGCGCAGAAGCAGGACTTGTCGGACCCGGACGTGGTGCAGGCCTTCGCCAACGTGGTGAAGGACGAGCGCCACCTGACCGCGCTCTACCTGCTCACGGTGGCCGACATCCGCGGCACCAGCCCGAAGGTCTGGAACGCCTGGAAGGCCAAGCTGCTCGAAGACCTGTACAAGGTGACCCTGCGCGTGCTGGGCGGCGAGCCGCACAGCGCCGACCGCGAATTGCGCGCGCGCCAGAAGGAAGCGCTGGCCACGCTGCGCCTGTACGGCTTGTCCGCCACCGCCCACGAGGCCTTGTGGCAGCAGCTCGACGTGGTGTATTTCCTGCGCCACGACGCCTCCGACATCGCCTGGCAGACGCGCGCCCTGCACGACAAGGTCGACAACGACAAGCCGGTGGTGAAGGCGCGCCTGGCGCCGATCGGCGAAGGCCTGCAGGTGGCGGTGTACGTCAAGGACCAGCCCGACCTGTTCGCGCGCATCTGCAGCTATTTCGAGCGCAAGAACTTCAGCATCCTGGACGCCAAGATCCACACCACGCGCCACGGCTATGCGCTCGACTCCTTCCTGGTCACCGAGGAAAGCTTCGCCGGCAGCTACCGCGACATCATCAGCCTGATCGAGCACGAATTGTGCGCGCTACTGCTGGCCCAGGAAGCGCTGCCGCCGCCGACCCGCGGGCGCCTGTCGCGCCTGTCGCGCCTGTCGCGAACGTTCCCGGTCACGCCAATGGTCGACCTGAGACCCGACGAGCGCGGCCAGTTCCACGTGCTGTCGGTGGCCGCCAACGACCGCCCCGGCCTGCTGTATGCGATCGCCAATGTGCTGACCCGCTACCGCATCAACCTGCATACCGCCAAGATCATGACCCTGGGCGAGCGCGTCGAGGACGTGTTCCTCATCGATGGCCCGGCACTGAACAACCCGCGCAGCCAGGTGCAACTCGAGACCGAGCTGCTCGATGCGCTCAAGATCTGAGCTTTTTTTCCTTTATTTTTTTCCCTTTTATCCTGTTTTCCCGATGACCGAACCTGTCCGCCTGTCCAAACGTATGTCCGAACTCGGCCTGTCCTCACGCCGCGAAGCCGATGAATGGATCGCCAAGGGCTGGGTGCGCGTGGACGGCAAGGTGGTCTCGGAGCTGGGCAGCAAGGTGCTGCCGCACCAGAAAATCACCGTCGAGCGCCAGGCCGCGGCCGAGCAGTCCAAGCGCGTGACCATCTTGATCAACAAGCCGGTCGGCTACGTCAGCGGCCAGGCCGAGGACGGCTACAAGCCGGCCGTCACCCTGGTCAAGCCGGAAAACCGCTGGCCGGACGACCCGTCGCCGGAACAGTTCCACCCGACCCAGCTGCGCAGCCTGGTGCCGGCCGGGCGCCTCGACATCGACTCGGTGGGCTTGCTGGTGCTGACCCAGGACGGCCGCATCGCCAAGCAGCTGATCGGCGAGGACACTTCGATCGAGAAGGAATACCTGGTGCGGGTGCAGTACACCAAACCGGGCACGCTGCCGGACGCTGACCTGAAAAAGCTCAACCACGGCCTGTGGATGGACGGCAAGCCGCTGCTGCCGGCCAAGGTGCGCTGGCAGAACGAGGACCAGCTCAGCTTCACCCTGAAGGAAGGCCGCAAGCGCCAGATCCGCCGCATGTGCGACATGGTGGGCCTGAAGGTGATCGGCCTCAAGCGGGTGCGCATCGGCCGGGTGAAACTGGGCGACCTGCCGCCGGGGCAGTGGCGTTACCTGCGCCCCGACGAGCAGTTCTAAAGAAACACTAGTGCGAACGGCCGTCGTAGTGCTGCACGGGAATGCTGTCCAGATCGACGTTCTCGACACAGCGCAGGTTCACGGCCGCCATCGCATTCCCCTTCGGATCGATGCCCTCCCCGTAGGGATGGATGCCGCAGGTCGGGCAGAAGCGGTGCTTGATGACGTGCTGGTTGAACGTGTAGGTGCTGGCCGCTTCCTCCGGCGTCTTTAGACGCAAGTGCGCGCGTGGGATGAACCACAGCAACGAGCCTTTGCGCCTGCAGATCGAGCAGTTGCAGGCCAGCGCGCCATCGATCTCGCCTTCCGCTTCGAATGCCACTTGCCCGCAGTGGCAGCTTCCTTCGTAGACCATCCCATGCCTCCTTGTCGTGTCGTGGTCGAACCGGCATACCCTACCATACCCCGCGCCGCCGTCCGTCACGCGGTGACATGGATGCGGGCGCGGAAGAACTCCAGCAGGACGTGCAGCACCGCCAGCACCGGAACCGCGAAGATGATGCCGGCGAGCCCAGCCAGGTTGGCGCCCAGCACGACAGCCAGGAACACGAGCACCGGGTGCACGTCCAGGGCCTTGCCCTGCAACTGCGGCGTCAAGAGGTTGCTTTCTGCTAATTGTATGAGCAAGAACAGGATGCCGGTCAGCACGGCCGTCTGCAGCGAGATGGACAGCGCAAGCAGCACCGCCGGGACCGCGCCCAGCCAGGCGCCGAGGTAGGGGATCAGCGCGGTCAGCGCGACCCATGCGCCCAGCAGGAAGACGTAGGGCACGCCCAGCACATAGAGCGCGGCCGCCGACACGGCGCCCTGAACCGAGAGCGAAATGGCGAGCCCGCCGAGATAGCGCGACAGCGTGAAGCTGAACGCATTCCACAGCGCGCGCACGTCTCTCCGGTAACGGTGGGGCGAGGCATGCAGCACCATCTGGTACAGTTTTCGGGCGTCGGCCAACAGGTAGGCCGCGATGAACACGATGCCAAACAAGGTGGCCGCGGCCCCGACCGCGCCTGCGACAAAGGGCAGGATCGCGCCGAGAAAGCGGTGCGCCAGGTTCTGTATGAACTCGAGCAACTCGCCCTTGGCGTTCTCGACGAACTCGTTCACCGGCAGCGGCATGACGCCGGCCGCGCCGGAGCGCTCCAGCAGCCTGGGCAGCTGCCGGTCGATGCGCTCGGCGATCGCGGGGATGGCATTGGTCAAGGCGCCCAGCTGGTCGAGCAGAATCGGCAGCACACCGATGAAGGCGGTGATGGCCAGCACGCCCAGAAGCACGAACGAGATCAGGATGGCGAGCCATCTGGGCATGACGCGCGACAGGAGGCGGGCCGGAAACGACAGCACGATCGCCAGCGCGGCCCCGCCCAGGGCAAAGCCCAGCAGGCTCGGAACCTGCCAGAGCAGCACGGCGAAGGCGATGAATGCCGTCGCGGCCAGCATGTTGCGCGTGCGGCGGGAGATGTAGATCGGCGTCGGCGCGCGCGGCGGCGGCCGGCCTGTGCTAGCCAAGGGCGCCCGTCATCACGGAGCCAGCCAGGGACTTGCCGCGGCGAGCATCGCCTCGATGCCGCGCCCCAGCGTGGGCGTGATGACGGGCGCGAACTGCGGCGAATGGTTCGAGGGGATTTCGTTGGCCCGGCCCTCGCGCTGGAGCCGGTCGAACAGCTTGGGGTCGGTTCCGCCCACGGCCCAATAGACGGCCGGCACATCCCAGGCGCGCGCGAACCAGCTGAAGTCCTCGCTCGCGGAAGCCGGAACGATCTGGGTGACCTGGTCGTCGCCCAGGCGCGCCTTCAGGGCCGACACGACCTTGGGGGTCGCCGTCTCGTCGTTGTACGTCGGAGGAAAACGCGTTCCCTCCTTGTACGCCGGCGGCTTGGGCGCATTCGAGGCGGTCGCTTCCGCGTCGATGATCCGCCTGATCGAACCGAGCACGGTCTTGCGCACGTCCTCGTCGAAGGTGCGGATGTTCAGCCGCAGCGTCGACTCGCTCGGAATGATGTTGCCGCTGCTGCCCGCCTGCACCGCGCCGACGCTGACGACCGCGCCCTGCGTGATGCCCACCTCGCGCGAGACGATGGTCTGCAGGCGCATCACGGACGCGGCCGCCATCACCACCGGGTCGATCGTCTTTTCCGGAGACGAGCCATGCCCGCCGCGCCCGAACAGGGTGACCTCGAGGCTGTCGGACATCGACAGCAGCAGGCCCACCCGCGTGCCGATCTGGCCGGCGCGCAGGGGCAGCACGTGCTGCCCCATTACCACGTCCGGCTTCGGGAAGCGCTTGACCATGCCGTCGTCGAGCATCGCCCGGGCCCCCGAGCCGATTTCCTCGGCCGGCTGGAACACCGCCATCACGGTGCCCTTCCAGTTCTTGCGGTTCTCGGCAAGCATCCGCGTCACGCCCATCAGCCAGGTGACGTGCATGTCGTGCCCGCACGAATGCGCGACGAAGGTCGAGGCGCCGTTCGGCTCCTTCACCTGCTTCTTGCTGGCATAGGGGAGCCCGGTATCTTCCTTCATGTCGAGCGCGTCCATGTCGGCGCGCAGCAGCACGGTCGCACCCTGGCCGTTGCGCAGGATGCCGACCACGCCGGTGCCGCCGACCTTCTCGGTGACCTCGTAGCCCTGCCTGCGCAGCCAGTCGGCCGCGATTTTCGCCGTCCGGACCTCCTGGTTTGCCAGTTCGGGGTTGGCGTGCAGGTCCTTGTAGACGCCTTCGAGCTCGCGCAGGAGCGCCTCGGAAGGACGCGGAAACGGGCTCTGGTTCGCTTGCCCGCGATCCTGCCGCTGTTGCTGCTGCTGTTGCGCACGGGCCGGCGGCGGGGGCGCCAGCCCGAGAACGACGAGCGCCGCGCCGAGCAAAAGGGGCAACAGCCATGCCCGCCGCCTGCTGGCCGGCCGGGCAAAAGACGTCGGGATGCGCATGATGTACTCTCCTGGTGGGTGATGGGCGCCGCCTGCGCGGAGGGGATCGGCTGTCATGCCGCGGCACGGCTGCGGGCGCGCAGGGCCACGAGAACACGCGCGGCCCGGGACTGCCTCAGAACACGTCGTACAACAGCCCGACGCCGCCACCGATGAGCGCGCCGGCTTCGGTATTGCCCGAGAGGCTGCCTATTCCGCCGCCGATGGCGGTGCCGGCCGCGGTGGCGCACGCCGTGAGCGTGATCGGGCAGAGTATGAAGATGAGCGTGCCGAGTAAGCGCTTCATGAGAGTTCCTTCCACGTGTGATTCGACGCCTGCCGTGCGGCGCGCCTACTTTGCGGCAGCGGGGGGATCGACCATGTCGATCCAGATCACGCCCATGACGGGCATGTTGCGGCGGCTCGGATGGGCCTGGTACCAGCGGGTGACGCGCTCCGCAATCTGGTCGAGTGTCAAGGCCTGCAATGCGTCGCGGGCCATGGCGCCGGCCACCGGCGGCGGGGTGCCCTTCTTGCTCGCATACGCCGTTTCCATGGCGATCATGCTGCCGGCGCCGACGAGAAAGGCCTTGCGCACTTCCGGCGTGGAACTCAGCCAGAGTTCGCCATCGACGACCACAGGCGCGCGCTGCGCCCATGCCGGGCAAAGCGCCAGCGCCGCGACGAAGGCTGCCGTGGCGCGCCAGGCGCGCGGCGTCGGGAACAGCGGGGTATGCCTCATGTTGCCTCCACATGGTTCAGCGCAAGACGATCCGGCTCTGCCGCTCCATCGCGCTACCCATGTTTGCGGCACAAACGATATGACCCGGGTCGAAACGCTTTGTTCCTGCTCGACCGGCGCCGCAAGCCGGTGAATGCGCGTCCGCCCCCCGGGGCTGCCGGGGCCGCCCAGGCATGCGCCGCCCATCCTTGCGCTGCGCGACAATGGACACCCGACATCAGCCGAGGGAAACAGGCATGGAACCGGTCTACACCATCGGTCATTCGAACCGCCCGATCGAAGAATTCCTGGACCTGCTGCGCGAACACGGCATCGAACGCCTGCTCGACATCAGGACCGTGCCCAAATCGCGTCACAACCCGCAATTCGGGCAGGACCAGTTGCCGGAGTCGCTCGCCAGGGCGGGCATCGGCTACGAATACATCCGTGAACTCGGCGGCCTGCGCAAGGCGCGCAAGGACACCCCGAACGGCGCCTGGCGCAACGCCTCGTTCCGCGGCTACGCCGACCACATGCAGACCGAGGAATTCAAGGCCCAGGTCGACATCGTCGCCCGCATGGCGCAATCGACGCGCTGCACGTTGATGTGCGCGGAAGCGGTGCCCTGGCGCTGCCACCGCTCGATGGTGGCCGATGCGCTGGCGGTGCGCGGGGTGCCGGTCGAGCACATCATCAACAAGGGCAAGACCAGGCCGCATGCCCTGACGCCCTTCGCCCAGGTCGACGGCATGCAGATTCTTTACCCGCCGCAGGCGCAGCCGGAGGAATGAGAAAAGCCTAGTCGCGCCGGCGGTCCGCCAGGAACTGCCGGGCGCGCGGATGCTGTGGGTTCGTGAAGAAGTCTTCCGGCTTGGCCCGCTCGAGGATGCGTCCTTCGCTCATGAAGACGATCCGGTCCGCGACCTCGCGCGCAAAACCCATCTCGTGGGTCACGCACACCATGGTCATGCCCTGCCCCGCCAGCGCGCGCATCACCCCCAGCACTTCGCCCACCATCTCCGGGTCGAGCGCGCTGGTGGGCTCGTCGAACAGCATGATCGGCGGGCGCATCGCCAGGGCGCGCGCGATCGCCACGCGCTGCTGCTGGCCGCCCGAGAGCGCGCCGGGATAGGCGTCGCGCTTGTGCGCCAGGCCCACCTGCTCCAGCAGCGCCATGGCATATTCGCGCGCTTCTTTCGGCGCGGCGCGCTTCAGGTTGACGGGAGCGAGCGTGCAGTTCTCCAGCACGGTCAGGTGCGGGAACAGGTTGAAGTGCTGGAACACGAAGCCGATGCCGGCGCGCAGAAGATTGACGTCGACACCCCTGGCATGGATGTCGCGGCCGTCGATGGCGATGCTGCCGCCGTCGATTTCCTCCAGGCGGTTGAGGGTGCGGATCAAGGTGGACTTGCCGGAGCCGGACGGGCCGCACACGACCACGACCTCGTTCTTTTCCACCCGTTCGCTGACATCCACCAGCGCGTGATAGCGGGTAGCACCGGCGCCGTACCACTTGTTGACTTTATCGAGAACGATCATCGTTCACACCCTTTTCAATGAAGCTGCGCGGCGCGCTTGCCGCCCAGGCGGCGCTCGAGCAGGAAGGCCAGGCGGGACAGGCCGAAACAGAGGACAAAATAGCTCAGCGCCAGGATCAGGTAGACCTCGACCGCCTGCGTGAAGACCAGGGTATTGACCTGGGTGGCGATGAAGGACACTTCCGACAGGCCGATGATGTAGCCGAGCGAGGTCGCCTTGATGGTCGACACCAGCTGGCTGACGATCGAGGGCAGGCCGTTACGCAGGGTCTGCGGCAGCACCACCAGGCGCAGCGCCTGCGGGTCGGACAGGCCCAGCGAGCGGGCGCTTTCCAGCTGTCCCTTGGGAAGCGCGCGGATGCCGGCGGCCACGATCTCGGCCAGGTAGATGCCGTCGAACAGCACCAGCACGATCAGCATGGTGGTCGCCTGCCCGGTCTTCACGCCGGTCACGGCCGGCAGGAAGAAGTAGACCCAGAAGACCACCAGCAGCAGCGGCACGGCGCGCACCAGTTGCACCAGGCCGGCCACCGGCCAGCGGATGGCGCGGCGGCTGCTCACGCGCGCCACGCCCAGCAGCAGCCCGAGCGGCATCGCCAGCAGCAGCGCCCCGAGCGAGAGCAGCACGGTCAGCGCCAGGCCGCCCAGCGGGCCTTCCGGATACTGGCCGACCAGGAAGTACAGCCAGTAGGTGTCGATTAGTTGAACGAACGAATCCAGCACAGGGACCTCATGCCGGACGGACCGGATAGCGCCGCTGGAACAGCCAGGCGGCAAAGGAAATCAGGAGCGACACGGTCACATACGCCAGGGTCGCGAAGGTGAAGGCTTCCACGCTGCGAAAGCTCGCGGTCTCCACGCGCGCGGCCTGGTACATCAGTTCCGCGGCGCCGATGACGGTGGCCACGCTGGTGTCCTTCCACAGGTTGACGGTCTGCGACAGCAGCGGCGGAGTCGCGGCGCGCATGGCCTGCGGCAGCAGCACCAGGCGCACGCTGGCAAGGCGGCCCAGCCCCAGCGAGCGCGCGGCCTCGAGCTGGCTGGCCGGGACGGCGCGGATGCCGCTGCGGATGTCCTCGGCCATGTGCACGCCGCTGTAGAGCGACAGCGCGATCACCGCGCACACCGCTTCCGGGTTGTGCGCGTACAGGAACTCGCGCGCGTTCTCGGGCAGCAGTTCGGGAAAGGCGAAATACCAGAACAGCAGGTGGGCCAGCAGCGGTACGTTGCGAATCGCTTCGATAACTGTCGAAGCGATTGCGCGCAGCAGCGCGAAGCTCGAGGTGCGCATCACGGCCAGGACGGCGCCGAACGGCAGCGCGACGACGAAACTGCTTGCCGTCAGCTGGAGCGACAGGATGAGACCCTGCACCAGCCAGTCATGGTACTGGCCGGATTGCAGGATGCTGGGGTCGAAAAACTGCAAGGCGTTGCTCGGTCAGGCTCAGATCTTGTCGGTGCTGATCTTGAAATTGCGCTTGGCGATGTTGGCGCGGGTGCCCGGGCCGTACCACTTGTTGAACAGCTTCTCGGCTTCACCGCTCGCTTCCAGGCCGCGCAGGGTCTCGTCGACCACGGCCTTCAGGTTCTTCTCGCCCTTGCGCAGGCCGAGCGCGATCGATTCGACGCCGATGCTGGTCGGCAGAATGGTGAAGCCCTTGGCGGCCGGGCCCAGCTTGCCGTAGTCGGCCAGCAGCGAGGATTCGTCGTTGACGTAAGCCACGCCCTTGCCCTGGCGCAGGGCCTGGAAAGCCTGCTGGGTGTTCTCGAAGGTGACCACCTCCACGCTCGGCACCGCCTTGCGGATATTGGTTTCCTGGGTGCCGCCGCGCACCGTGACGACCTTCTTGCCGGCCAACTGGGGCAGCGCGCTGATGCCGCTGTTCGCGCGCACCATCACCTTCGAGCCGGTGACGAAGTGGGTCAGCGCGAAGTCCACCTGCGATTCGCGCTCCTTGTTGTGGGTGAGCGTGGCGGCCAGCACGTCGACGTGGCCCTGCTGCAGCTCGGGGATGCGGCTCGACACCGACATCTGCTTGAAGCGGGGCGTGACGCCGATCTTCTTCGCGACCGCGGTGGCGATGTCGATCTCGTAGCCGACCAGTTGGCGGGTCCTGGGATCGATGAAGCTGTTCGGCTCGTCGGTGCCCAGCACGCCGAACACGATCTCGCCTTTCTTCTTGATGTCCGCGAGCTGGTCGGCCTGGGCGGCGGAAGCGAACAGGCTGGCGGACAGGGCTGCTGCGCCAATGAGGATGTGACGGCGGGTGAACATGTTCTTCTCCAGACTACAAAAATGCAATCGCAGGAGTATACGGCATGCGCTTGCACGGCCGAACGATCAATTTGCCATAAGAAAATGCGTTCTCGACTATAAGCAGCGGGAAATCTTCGGCGCTGTTCTCGTTAGATGTGGAAGATGCCGATTGCCGCTCTGAGGAATCGCTCGGGCGATGCGATCCGTTCCCCATCGAGCGCCCAGCGCCAGCCGAGGTAGTTGGGCAGGTAGCGCGAGGCCACGCCGTGAAATCGCGACAGCCAGGCGCGCAGGCGCTAATCAACTTCCACACTTAGCGAGAACAGCGCCAAAGCTTCCGTCCTCCTGTTGACGCTCCGGCATGCTAGAGTGGCAAGCATTGGAGAATGCTTGGGAGGCAAGATGCTGGTCGTTACCTACAACGTGAATGGCATCGGCGCTCGATTAAGCGCCCTGCTCGACTACCTCGAACAACGCCGGCCGGACGTGGTCTGCCTGCAGGAGCTGAAGGCGCCGCAGGAGAAATTTCCTGAAAGCGCGATCCGCGAGGCCGGCTACCACGCGATCTGGCATGGCCAGAAAAGCTGGAACGGCGTCGCCATCCTGACCCGCGACGGCCCGGCCCAGGAACTGCAGCGCGGCCTGCCGGGCGACCCGACCGACGAACAGAGCCGCTACATCGAAGCGGTCTACCAGGGCATCGTCATCTGCGGGCTGTACCTGCCGAACGGCAATCCCGCGCCCGGGCCGAAGTTCGACTACAAGCTGGCCTGGTTCGAGCGGTTGATCCAGCGCGGCGCCGAACTGCTCGAGGCCAAGGTGCCGGTGCTCATGTGCGGCGACTTCAACGTGATCCCGACCGATCTCGACGCCTACAAGCCGGAGCGCTGGGTCGACGACGCCCTGTTCCGGCCAGAATCGCGTGCGGCCTTCGAGCGCCTGATGTCGCAGGGCTGGACGGACTCGCTGCGCGCGCTGCACCCCGACCAGGTGATCTATACCTTCTGGGACTACTTCCGCAACGCCTTCGGGCGCGATGCCGGCATCCGCATCGACCACCTGCTGCTCAGCCCCGCGCTGGCGCCGGCGCTGCGCGCCGCGGGGGTCGACAAGTTCCAGCGCGCCAAGGAAAAGCCGAGCGACCACGCCCCCACCTGGGTCGAACTGGACATGGACGCCGTGGTCCAGCCGCAGCGCTGAGCCTTATCGGGGAGCAGGCTTTGCGCTAACATGCTGGTCCGTCCGACGACCAGCCCCAGCCATGCTCACGCCCGAACAATTCCTCGGCTTTCTCACCGCCGCCATCCTGATCACCCTGTCGCCGGGCCCGGACAACATGATGGTGCTGGGCGTCGGCATCGCCAAGGGCCGCTCGCGCGGCATCGCCTTCGGCCTGGGCTGCGCGCTCGGCTGCCTGAACCATACCCTGCTGGCGGTGATCGGCGTCAGCGCCCTGATCGCAGCCTCGCCCGCGGCGTTCACGGGGCTCAAGATCGCCGGCGGCTTGTACCTGATCTGGATGGGGATTGGGGCGCTGCGCAGCCGTGGCGGTGCGCAAGTGGCGGGCGGCGTGCCCGACGAATCGGCACGCCGGCTGTTCTTCAAGGGCTTGCTGGCCAACGCCATCAATCCGAAGGTGGTGCTGTTCTTCCTGTCCTTCCTGCCGCAGTTCGTGGTGGCCTCGCGCGGGGATGCGAACTGGCAGATCGCGTGGCTGGGGCTGGTCTTTACCGTGCAGGCGGCGGTCTTGTTCGGGCTGCTGGGCTACTTTTCGGGCACGATCGGGCAGTGGCTGAACCGGACACCGCAGGCCGGGATGTGGCTGGATCGGATTGCCGGCGCCATCTTCATCGGCCTGGGCCTGCGCCTGATCGTGGCGCGTTAGCAGGTCGGGGGCTCGTGGATCGGGCAGCGGTTGAAGTTTGAGCGCACTTCCCGCGACGTCCGCATCACTTCGCTGCGCGCCCGGTTGATCGCCCCCAGCGGCCGGTGCGCGGCCACGCAATTCCACGGGTCGAAGGCGGTCTCGTCTTCCAGCCTGGGGGAGACCACCGGATCCCAGCTCTGCTGCGGCTGCACCACCAGCCGCGCCACCGCCACGTAAGGACTGAGCGCCTCCGGCCACTCTCTTGATGCGTCCTCGACCGGCATCTGGTCCAGGTCGGTGCATAGCTGCGCCCGCAGCTCCCATTCCCCGCCCTGCCGGGCAAAGTGCGCCGCCAGTGCCTCGCGCTGGGCATCGTCGCCATTGTCCAGCGGCGCCCCGCGCAAGGCCAGCAGGGAGTCGGACACTGGGGCCAGCGCAAACTTGGCCATGTAGGGCCCGTACAGGAAAGGCGTCTGGCTGTAATAGGTTTCGCCGAGCGGATGGCGCTGCGGCTCTCCGCCGATGCCCTTGACCTTCACGCTCGAGCCGCCCAGCGCTTCGATCGCGCCTTCGACCGTGCGCAGCACGCTTGACAGTAGCTTCTTGCCGGTCTCGAAGCCCTCGGCGCTGGCAGGCAGCAGCGCCCTGGCCGGCAGGAGCGACTGGGGATCGGGCAGCGCGAACGCGGGCGCGTTCACCAGCAGGAAATCTTGTGAATGGCCCGGCCGGGACGCGTCCAGGCGCTCGCCTGGCACCCCGATCACCTTGAGCGCGACGGCGCGCGGCGTCGAGATGCTGTCGGGAAGCTGACCGGCTGGCGGCGAGGACCAGCGCAGCAGCACCGCGTAGCTGCCCGGCTGTGCGAACAGGCCTTGCGCGTACTGCGCCGGCAGGCTGCCCGGCACCGTGAGGGTGCCACGCAGGAGGGCATGCCCCTTTGCGTGCACCGCACGGCAGGCGTGGCCCCTGGCTTCGGCCAGCTCGCCGGCCGAACTGGCGAAGGCGTCCTGAAGCGTCCTGATGGCGTCCGCCTCATCCTTCCGGACGGTTTCGCAAGCAGGCGTGTAGGCGATGGGAGAAATGCTGTGCATCGGGGCCTCCGTTGGTCGAAGGCCCCAATCTAGCGGATCGGCGAAAGATCCGGTGTACGCCAGCGCTTACAGCGTAATCGCGACCTTGCTGGCCGGCTGCTTGCGCGGCGCCAGCAGCACTTCCAGCAGCTTGTGGCGGCTGTTCCAGCTATAGGTAACGGCCCGTCCGTCGACCGCTACCCCCCGCGGCTTCTTCTCCACGTTGTGCACCTTGAGCGCGAAGCCGCGCTCGCTCGGGGCCTGCGCCTTGCCGGTTTCGGTCTGCAGGCCGATCTCGAGCCTGCCGTCAGCAAAGCTGCTGGCGAAGCGCACGATCTCGTACTTGCCCTTGGCGTGGGCGTCGGCCGTTTCGCCGTCGTCGTCGTACATCATGCCCTCGCCGCCGGCCACGCTGGCGTCATGGTAGTAATGCAGGTCGATGTGGCGGGTCGAGTAGTCGCGCGTGCTCTGCACCACCTTCGCCATCGGGACGAAGGCGCCGGCGCGGACGTAGACCGGAATGTGCGCCTCTTCCGGCTTGACCACCTCGGTGATGCCGCCGCGGTGCTTGGCGCCCGTATGGAAGTCGAACCAGACGCTGTTCTTGACCGGGAAGTGGACTTCCTTGCGGGTCGCCCCCGGCTCGACGATCGGCGCCACCAGGAAGTCCCGGCCCCACAGGTAGGTCGAGGACATGGCGGTCGCCTCGTCCTCCTCGAACAGCACCGGGCGCATCAGCGGCATGCCGGTCTGGCTGTTCTCGAAGCCCAGCGTGTAGTTATACGGCAGCATGGCGTAGCGCAGCCAGACCGCTTCGCGCGCCAGCACCTTGGTGCGTTCGGAGCGGAACACCGGCTCGGGCGCCACCTCGTCCTGCGCATGGGGGCGGAAGATCGGCTGGAACACGCCGTACTGCAGCCAGCGCACGTACAGCTCGTCGTCCAGCACGGGTCCCGCAAAGCCCCCGAGGTCCGAGTGCATGTAGCCCAGGCCCTGCATGCCCATCTGCAGCGAGATTTCCATCTGCGACTGCAGGCCGCCCCAGCCGCGGCTGACGTCGCCCGACCACGGGATCATGCCGAAACGCTGCGAGCCCGAGTAGCCGGCCCGCATCAGGATGAAGGGACGCTCGTTCGGGAAGTCCTTGCGGTAACCTTCCGCGATCAGGCGCGCCCAGTCGTGGCCGTAGACGTTGTGGACCTGGTCGGCGGTCTTTCCGCCACCGTGCCGCACCCAGGACGGATGCACTTCCGGCTCGCCCAGGTCGCCCCACCAGCCGCCCACGCCGCCGTTTTTCAGTTCCTTGTAGATGTTCCAGAACCAGTCGCGCCCCTGCTGGGTGTACAGGTCGATCAGGCCGGTGTTCCCGAAGTAGAAATCGTAGGTGGCCGGTTTGCCGGCGCCGTCCGTTGCCAGCACCCCCTGCTGCACCGCCTCCTGCCAGCGCTTCGAGGTCGTGAGGACGAAAGGCTCGGTGATGACGATGGTCTTCACGCCCTGCTTCTCGAAGTCGGCCATCATCTTCTCGGCGGTCGGGAAGGTGTCGCGGTCCCAGGCCAGGTTGCCCATCGTGCCCTTGACCTCCTTGCCGAACCAGTACAGGTCGAGCACGACGGCGTCGAGCGGGATCTTCTCGGCGGCGAATTTTTCCACCACGGCGCGGGTTTCAGCCTCGCTCTTGTAGCCGAAGCGGCTCGCGAAGTTGCCGAAGGCCCAGCGCGGCGGCAGCGGCTGGCGCCCGGTCAGGCTCGTGTAGTTGGCCATGACCTCAGGCCAGCTGTCGCCGGCCACCACCTGGTAGGTCTTGCGCCCGCCGATCACTTCGTAGCGCAGCGTGCCGTCCTTGCGGCTGTCGAAGTCGAGGAAGCCGACCTGCGGGTTGTCGAAGTGGATCGCATACTTTTTCGATGACAGCGCGACCGGGATCGTGTAGTTGAGCAGTTGCGAGGTCTTGCCGTAGCCGTAGTCGGCCTTGTTGTAGAGCTGGAAGCGGTTGCCGCGGCGGTTCATGCCGACCGCGCGCGCGCCGGCGCCATACAGGGCCTCGCCGTCGTCGAGCGCGAACTCGATGGTCTCGAACTTGTCGCCCTTGGCGTAGCCGCCCTTTTCCGCCACCAACGGCTTGCCCTGGTACAGGTAGCTGATGCGGAAGGGCTTGCGGTCGACCACGACCGCGATGCCCGGGGTGGCGAACTCGATCCGGTTGCCTTCGGCCTTCAGACTGGCCTGGATGCCGGCCGGCGGCAACACCACCGCGTGCGAGGCCGGGTCATGCTGCTGTCCATTCGGGATAAATGTAGTCTCGACTACATGGGCCGAATACGGCTTGATCAGGTAGCGGCCATCGTTGGTGGCCAGTTCCAGCGTGTTCTGGTTGAGGGTATGGCCTTGCAGCTGGCGCTCGGCATGCTGAGCGTAGGCAAGTGGAGTGGCCATCAGGCACAGGAGCAGCCGGGCGATCGTGGTTTTCGTCATGGGGTCTCGGTTGTTGTCAATGAGCGCAACCGAGAGCATGACAGAAATTCGCCAGCTGAAAAAGTGGCAATGTAATTAAATTACAGCCGGGTCGGCCATATCAGGGGATGCTGCGCCCCGGCACCGTGGCGCGCACCAGCCCGGCGAAGTCGTCGTACATGCGGGCTTCGATCGCGAGGCGGGCGCGGACACCGCGTTCCTCCAGTACCTGCTCGGCCGCGATGTAGCCGGACTTCTTCGCCCCTTCCATCGTGCAGGGCATGATGGTGCGGGTCCAGTCGCCGGCCAGGGTCAGGCCCGCAACGGGCGATTGCGCCGGCAGGCGCATGCCCTCGAAGCCGACCGTCGGGCAGGGAATCGCCATCGGCACCCGGTGCACGTCGGCGTGCAGCAGCCGCGCACGCGCGGCGCGCGGCGCGATCTCGGCCAGTTCGGCCACCGTCCGGTGCACGATCTCGGCGTCGGACAGGTGGTGCGCACGATGGCTGTAGATGATGTTGCTGGCGATGACCGTCGGACGGCCGCGCCAGCCCCGGCGGATCTGCGACAGGTCGTAGAAATCGTAGTTCAGGCGCTCCGGGGACCACAGGTGCGAGGCGAAGCGCTCGGCCTTGATGTCGCGGTCGAACCAGAGGTAGACGCAGACGTAGGGGCTCGGTTCGAAGCGCGGCAGCACGTGGAAAGGCGCGCGCCCGCGCCAGCGCGTCGGCAGCACCGCATCCAGGTCCTGCGGCGGCAGCGCGCTCACCACCTGCTGCGCCGGGAGATGCGTGCCGTCGGCCAGCACCACGCCTTCGATGCGCTCACGGCCCGCCAGGTAGGCCACGCCGCGGCCCTTGATCACCCGGCCGCCGGCACGCTCGACGACGCGCGTGGCCTGCTCGGTGTAGAGTTCGCCCAGGCCGACCTTGGCGAAGCCGAAATGCAGGCCGCGATAGCCGCTCAGCTGGGCATGGATGCGCATCAAGGAGGCGGCCGACACCCGTTCGAGCGGCACGTTGGTGACCACCATGGAAGCGAAACGCCACCACCAGTCGATCAGGTCTTCGGTCACGCCCAGCGAGCGGAAATAGTCGAGCCCGGAAATGCGGTCGAGCCCGGCCACCTGCTCCTCGCCGAAGCGCATGCCGCGCCACCCGGTCGGCGCCATCGACAGGTAGTCGCGCATGCCCAGGCCCGGCGCCCCCAGGATGCTGGGACCGAGGCTGAGCGGCGCCGGCAGCGGCCAGTGGCGCAGGTGGGTGGGTGTCGGCTTGCTGGCCAGGCTTAGGACCTTGCCGGGCTGCCAGCAAATCAGGTCGCGGGTGCCGAGGCGTTCGAGCAGCGCCAGCATGTTGTGGTATTCGGAGTGGAAGATGTGCGGGCCGATGTCGACCACGTCGCCGGTGACCGGCTCGCGCCAGCTGCTGGCGCGGCCACCGAGCCGATCCGAGCGTTCGACCACCGTCACCGCGACCCCATGGTCCGCCAGCGCCACCGCGCAGGCCAGACCCGCCAGCCCTCCCCCGATCACCGTTACCTGAGTCATCTGTTTGCTTCCCTGTGGCCGCATACACTGCGCAAGCGGCCAGTGTTGGGGAAGCGGGCGCGTCCTTCGGTTAGGGCGCGCACACAAGGCGGCGAAAACCTTAGCGCAGGTAGGACATCACGTTGTTCGCCACCCGGGCAGCTTCGGCATCGGTGAGCGGCAGGCTGCGGAAAGCGGCCCAGGCCTCGCGCGGGCGTACCTCGATGCCGATTTCGGCGTCGGAACCGTACAGCACCCGCTCCATCCCGACCTGGCGCAGCCGCCGCACCAGGCGGCGCGCATCGGCGGCCGACAGGCCGGGGCGGGCGAAAGCCGTGACGTCGAGCCAGACATGGCGCATGCGCGGATCCTGGCGCGCGGCGGCATCGGCCAGCACGGCCAGCGCCGCGAGCTGCGGGGCGGCTTCGCGTCCGTCGGGCCGCTCGCCGACATACGCCACCTGGACCGGGACGTCGGGCGCGTGCGGCAGCAGTTGCTCGAGCAGCAGGCGCGCCTCGCGCACGCCGGTCTCCTGCAGCTGCAGGACGATCGCCATGTCGCGCGCATTGGCCGAGCGGAACACGCGGCGCAGGCGCTCGACCTGGGCCGCGTCTTCCAGCAGGGCGCCGCCGGCGGCCGGCTGCAGCTTGATGCCGCGCCCGAACTCCGGGCTGGCGGCGCAGCGCGCCAGTTCGGCCAGCGCATAGTCCCTGAGCGGATCGACGCTGCACAACGCCACCAGCCGCTCCGGGTATTCGGCGGCCTGGCGCGCGGCCCAGTCGTTCTCGGCGCGCACCCGCGCATACTCCTCCGCCAGCGTGCGCGCCGGCTGTCCGTAAACGTAGGCGACCGACAGCACGGCGGCGCGTTCGATGCCGGCCGCATCCAGCTGCGCGATCAGGTCGCGCGCCGAGACCGGGCGCATGGCGCTGGTGGCCGACATATAGGCCGCCGCCGCGGGGCTGTAGACGTGCTGGTGGTGGTCGGCCACCGGCATCGCCGCCGGCAACGCCCGCGCCGGCGCAGCGGGCGCGGCCTTCGCCGCACCGCTCCAGGCCAGCGCCACGGCGGCGCAGCACAGGACGGAAAGACGCTTCATACATATACCTCGCGCGAAAAATGCCGGCCCGTTTGAGCCAGGCAAAACGCCATGTTATCGCATTGGTACGAACGCCTGTCAAGATTGCATGTTCGATGCGCCTGGCGTAGCATCGCCCGATCCGTGCCGGCATCTGCGCCGCCGCTCCTTGCAAGGGAAAGACATGAAGAACGACGTGCCGCCACGAGCGGCCCACCCCGTGAGCCAGACCCGCTCCTTCCTCACGATCGCCCTGATCGAATTGTGGGAGCGCTTCGGCTACTACGGCATGCAGGCGCTGATCGTGTATTTCATGGTGCAGCGCCTCGGCTTCGAGGACAGCCGCGCCAACCTGGTGTGGGGCGCGGCGGCCGCGCTGATCTACGTGGCCCCGGCCATCGGCGGCTGGGTCGGCGACAAGGTGCTGGGTACCCGGCGTTGCATGATCCTGGGCGCGCTCATCCTGACCCTCGGCTACGCCCTGATGGCGGTGCCGACCACCAACACCTGGATGAGCTTCTCCGCGCTGGGCGTGATCGTGGTCGGCAATGGCCTGTTCAAGCCCAACACCGCCAACCTGGTGCGCAAGATCTACGAGGGCGACGATTCCAAGATCGACAGCGCCTTCACCATCTACTACATGGCGGTGAACGTCGGCTCCACCTTCTCGATGCTGGCCACGCCCTGGATCAAGGACTACGTCAACGCCACCTACGGCAATCACCTGGGCTGGCACGTGGCCTTCGCGGTATGCAGCGTCGGCCTGATGGTCGGCCTGCTGACGGTCGGTCTGCTCCACAAGACCATCGCCCACGTCGGCTCGCCGCCGGACGCCGAGCCGCTCAAAATGCACCGCCTGCTGGCGGTGCTGGCCGGCGGCGTGGTGGCGGTCGGCGCCTCCGCCGTCATCCTCGAGTACCGCGACCTGGCGCGCGCCTTCGTCTACGTGGCCGGCTTCGTCGTGCTCGGCATCTTCATCCACCTGATCCGCAGCAGCCAGCCCAGCGAGCGCGCCGGCCTGATCGCCGCCCTGGTACTGACCTTGCAGACCGTGTTCTTCTTCATCTTCTACCAGCAGATGTCGACCTCGCTGTCGCTGTTCGCCCTGCGCAACGTCGACCTCGAGTTCACGGTGCTCGGCGCCCACCTGTGGACCTGGTCGCCGGCGCAGTTCCAGGCGCTCAACGCGATCTGGATCATGCTCCTGAGCCCGGTGCTGGCCTGGATCTACACGCGCGCCGGCAGCAGCGGCAAGGACCTGTCGATCGCCGCCAAGTTCGCGCTCGGCTTCGCCGTGGTGGCGGCCGGCTTCTTCACCTACGGCGTGGCCGGCGCCTTCGCGGTCGACGGCCTGACCTCCTCGTGGATCATGATCGCCGGCTACGGCCTGTACTCGCTGGGCGAACTCCTGGTAAGCGGCCTGGGCCTGGCCATGATCGCCCGCTACGTGCCGGCGCGCATGGGCGGCTTCATGATGGGCGCGTATTTCGTCGCCGTCGGCATTTCGCAATACCTGGGCGGGGTGGTGGCGAACCTGGCCGCGGTGCCGCAGGGCATGACGGATCCGCTGCAGACGCTGCCGGTCTATACAAGCCTGTTCAACAAGCTGGGCGTGGCGGCGATCTGCTGCACCCTGATCGCGCTGGCGGCGCTGCCCTTGATGCGCAGGCTGACCGCGACGCACCACGCGCACCAGTAGCGTGGCCGGGTCTCCCGGCCGCGCGTTCAACTCCCGCATGGCTTGACGCGGCCCGGTTATTCATGACCTGGTTGAACGCGCGGACGGCGAAGCCGGCTGCGCGCCCCGGTCCACCCTACGGTAAGATGGCGGATCAGATTTTACGGATTCCGGCATGTCTACCACTTCCCCCACCGACACCCAGTCGCAGCGCGCCCTGCAGGTCGCCCAGCGCGTCCACGCCATCGAACCCTTCCGCGTCATGGAAATGGTCAAAGCCGCCGGCGAGATGAAGCGCGGCGGCATCGACGTCATCAGCATGAGCGTCGGCGAACCCGATTTCACCGCCCCCGACATCGTCGCCCATGCGGCGATGGAAGCGATCAAGGGCGGCCTCACCCAGTACACCGACTCGCTCGGCCTGCGCGAACTGCGCGAGGCGATCTCCGGCCACTATGCCACCCATCACGGCCTGGACATCGACCCGCGCCGCATCGTGGTCACCGCCGGCGCCTCGGCCGGCCTGCTGCTGGCTTGCGCCGCCCTGGTCGCCGAGGGCGACCAGGTCCTGATGCCGGACCCCTGCTATCCCTGCAACCGCCACTTCGTTTCAGCCTTCGGCGGCCGGCCGGTGCTGGTGCCGGCGGACAGCGGCGACCGCTACCAGCTGAGCGCCGCCCACGTGGCCGCCAACTGGAACGCGCGCACGCGCGGCGTGCTGGTCGCCTCACCCTCGAACCCGACCGGCACCTCGATGACGCCCGAGCAGCTGCGCGACATGCTGGCCGCGGTGCGCGCACGCGGCGGCTTCGCCATCATCGACGAGATCTACCAGGGGCTGTCCTACGACCACAAGCCGGTCAGCGCCCTGGCGTTCGACCCGAGCGTCATCACCGTCAACAGCTTCTCGAAATACTTCAGCATGACCGGCTGGCGCCTCGGCTGGCTGGTGGTGCCCGACGCCCTGGTGCCGACCTTCGAAAAACTGGCGCAGAACCTGTTCATCTGTGCCCCGACCGTGGCCCAGCAGGCCGCGCTGGCCTGCTTCACACCCGAAGCGCTCGCCATCTACGAGGAGCGCCGGCGCGAATTCCAGCGCCGCCGCGATTTCCTGGTCCCGGCCCTGCGCGAACTCGGCTTCCAGGTGCCGGTCATGCCGGACGGCGCCTTCTACGTGTATGCGGACATGAGCGCCCTGCCGCATGCCGATGCCGGCGACAGCACCGCCTTTGCCTGGTCGGTGCTGCGCGACGCGCATGTGGCGATCGTGCCGGGGGACGATTTCGGGTTCGCCGCACCCGGCAGGCACGTGCGCTTCTCGTACGCGACGCGCCTGGAGCGCATCGAGGAAGCGGTGGGCCGCCTGGCGCGCATACTCGCCGCCTGAGCCGCGCGGGCTCGGGCCTGGCTCAGGCGCCGAGCATGCGCGCCTCGCCGACCAGCTCGAGCAGGACCTCGGGCGTGGCGGGCTTGACCAGGTAGCGGTCGAAACCGGCCTCGAATGCGCGCTCGCGGTCTTCGCCCTGGCCATAGCCGGACAGGGCGACCGCGAATGGCTTCCCTTCCCGCGATTGTTCGCGACGCAGGTGCTCCATGATTTTCAGGCCGTCCAGGCCCGGCAGGCCGATGTCGCAGATCAGGACGTCGTAGCGGCGCGCCCGCGCCGCTTCCAGGCCGGCGCGGCCGTCGTAGGCGACGGCGACTTCGTGGCCGGCCAGTTCCAGCAGTGCGCGCAGGGTATCGCAGGCGTCCACGTTGTCTTCGACCAGCAGGATGCGGCAGGCGCCTTCCGCGGCGCCCGGTCCAGGCGGCATCTCGGCTGCCTGCGCGCTCGCGCCGGACAGCGGCAGGCGCACCGTGAAGCTGCTGCCCTTGCCTTCGCCTGCGCTGTCGGCCGTCACGCTGCCGCCATGCATGCCGACCAGGTTGCGCACCACGTTCAGGCCGATGCCCAGCCCCCCCTCCGAGCGCGCCAGCGAGCGCGGCCCCTGGATGAACAGGTCGAACACCTGGGGCAGCATCTCGGGCGCGATGCCGGAACCGTTGTCGCTCACCGTCACCACGACTTCCTCGCCCGCGCGCCAAGCGCGCAGCGAGACGTGGCCGCCTTCGCCGGTGTACTTGGAAGCATTGCCGAGCAGGTTGGCGAACACCTGGGTCAGGCGGACCGGGTCGCCGTCGATGGTGAGCGATTCGTCGGGCAGCTCGACATCGAGGCGCTGGCCGCGTTCGCGGATGCGCGGCGCGACCGTTTCGACCGCCTGGTCGAGTGCCGCCGCCAGCGCCAGCGGGCGCACCGACAGGGTGATCTTGCCGCTGCTGATGCGCGCGGCGTCGAGCAGGTCGTCGAGCAGGCGCGCCATGTGGTCGACCTGGCGCCGCACCACCCCGGCGACGTGGGCCAACTGGGGCGACGATGGACCGGACGCGCCGACGCTGCCCAGCAGGCTGGCCGCCATGCTCAGCGGCGCCAGCGGATTGCGCAGCTCGTGCGCCAGCATGGCGAGGAATTCGGTCTGGCGGCGGTTGGTGGCCTCGGCCAGGTCGCGCAGGGACTGGGCGCTGACGGTGGCCATGACCAGGTGCTCGTTGGCTTCGCGCAGCTGCTCGACCTGGGCTTCGAGCCGGGTCTGCTCGCGCGCCAGCACGCGGGCGTGCGACAGCTCGGCTTCGAGGACGGCGATGCGCTGCTGCAGTTCCTGCTCGCGCAGCAGTCCGCCAAGGGAAGGCTTGTCTTCGCCCATCAGGGAACGTCGTACAAAGCCGGCATTGGATTCATCGGACGTTCCCATGATGGAGGTTTCATTCTTCGGCGCTCAAGCCGCCGATGCGCCCGTACAGGACACCGTTGACCTGGGCGGGAATCGGGTCGATCTCGATCCCGTCGTTGGTGATCCGGTATTCGCGCACATCATGGCTGTGGTCCGAGCCGCGCACCTTGACGACGGAGATGAAACGCTTCACGTGCCCGTCTTCTTCGGCGTAGCGCATGGCCACGACCGCGTCGGTCAGATAGGCCATGTCGGCGCGCGCGAAATTCATGTCGACCGAGCGGTCGTCCAGGCCCACCGTCACCAGCGTGGACACGCCGCGCTTGGCCAGGCTGCTCAGGATGCGGAATACGCCCTCGCGCAGGTCGCGCCGGCACTCGGGCGCCAGGTAGAGACTGAATTCGGAGAGCGAATCGATCACCACGCGGCGCGCGCCGGTGCGCTCGATCGCGGTCAGCAGATCGTCCTCGAATTCTTCCGCCGTCATGTCGATCTGGCGGCTTTCGACGATGCTGACCTCGCCGGACTGGATCATCGCGGCAAGCTCGGCGTTGCGCAGGCGCGCGGTGCCCTTCTCGAAGCACATGATGACGCCCTTCTCGCCGCGCTCGACGCCGGCGCGCAGGAACTTCGAGCCCATGATGGTCTTGCCGCAGCCGGTCGGGCCGATCGCCAGCAGCGAATGGCCCTGGGGCAGGCCGCCGTGCAGCATCTCGTCCAGGGCCGGCGTGCCCGTCGGGATGCGGCGCGGCTCGCGGTCCACCGGCACGCCGGGTTCGCGGTCCTCGGCCAGCGGCGGCAACAGGCGCGGATAGATGCGCAGGCCGTCGTCGGTGATGCGGAAGGTATGCGAGCCCGACATGTGCGCCTGGCCGCGCATCTTGACGATGCGAATCTTGCGCACCACCGCATTGCGGTCATGGGTCTGGCTGAGGGCGATCATGCCGTCGGCCACGGTGGCGATCGGGTTGGCCTCGACCTCGTTGGCCTGGTACTCGCCGATCAGGAAGGTGGTGGCCATCCAGCTGGTCATGCGGGTGCCGAGTTCCTGCACGAAGAACTGCAGGTCGCTCATGCCCTCGATGCCGCCCTTGCCGGTCTGGATCACCGAGCGGAAGGAGTCCACGAAGACCAGGCTCGGCGCGAAGTCCTCGACCTCCTGGGTGATGCGTTCGAGCACGCCGCTGAAGTCGCCGGCACGCAGGTCGGCGGCCAGGTTGACGTAGCGGATCGAGGTATTGACCTTGTCGGTATCGAAGAAGGAATACTGCTGCTGGTAGCGCAGCATCTTCAGGGGCGGCTCGCCCAGCACCGTGAAGAACAGCGCGCGGCGCTGCGGGTCGGCCAGCGCAAACATGATCTGGTGCGCGAGCGTGGTCTTGCCGCAGCCGGGCGCGCCGGTGATCAGGTTGAAGGAGAATTCGTTCAGTCCACCGCCCAAGAGAACATCGAGCCCCGGCACCCCAGTAGCCAATTTTCCCAAGCTTACTTTGTCGGTCATTTATTTTTGCTCCTCTGCATTCTTCTGCTGGCCTGGCGCCGGGTCCGCGGCGTCAGTGGCCGACGCCAGCAGGCGCTGCGTCAGTCTTTCCCCGATGAGTGTGGCAAGTAAGTGGGTGAAGGTCCGCAGCAAGGCTTCGTTGGCGGCGGCCGCGCGCTGCGCGTCGACCAGGGCCATGCGTTCCTCCAGCGAGGTAAAGAGCTGTTCCGGTGCGCGGCAAGTCTGCTGGGGAGCGAGCCAGGCATGCTCGGGGCCGATCACGTGGACCGCGCGGCCGAACAGGGCGCAGAACCCACTTTCCCCGATCAGCGGGCAGAGATGCTGAGCGATCCGCCGCCATGGCTGCAGCAAGGCCCTGCCCCCATCGGATGGATCCGGCGCATCCGGTCTATTCGTCATGTCTTCGTCGTTCAACAATGAATGCCGCTGGTGGTTGGGTGGAACGGTTGGGCTGGCGCGGTCGGGCGAGGTGGCAGGACCGCCTGCGCCCGCGGTGCAGCGCGCATTATAACTTGCCGGTTCGGCAAACTGAAAAAATCGCCTTCTATCTTCCGGAAACATTTTGCAATAGTGTCACATCGTCTTCCCCGCTAAGATAGTGTCGTCGAGCAATGTCGCTCATCATTCGCGGGAAAAACATGGAAAAGAAACTGGGTGCAGTCCTGTCGGCCGCCTGTGTCGTGCTGATGTGCACGATGGCGCCGGCCACGGCCGCCGCCAGCGCCGATGCGCGCTTCAAGACAATCTACACGAAAGAATGGAAGTGGCGCGTCACGGAACGGCTCGCCCGGGCCGAGGACGATCGTGGCGTCAGCCCGGCGTTCGCGCGCGTGGACGCCCAGGCGCAGGAACGGCGCCGCGCCTACTGGGAAGGCATCATGAAGGAACTCGACGCGATCAGGCCGGCCGACCTGTCGGCGGATGAGCGCATCAACTTCGCGGTCTACCGCGCCCAGATCGCCGCCCTGCTGGACGCCCAGCGCTTCCGCGAGTTCGAGCAGCCGGTCAATGCCGACAGCGCGTTCTGGACCAACGTCACCTTCGGGGCGCGCCGCCCCTTCAAGACGCTCGATGATTACCGCAACTACCTGAAGCAGCTGGCCGCCCTGCCCGACTATTTCGCCCAGGAGACGGCCAACATGCGCGCCGGACTGGCGCGCGGATTCACGCCGCCGCAGGTGAGCCTGCAAGGCCGCGACGTGGCGCTGGTGCCGATCGCCGAAGCCAGGACGCCGCAGGAAACCGTGTTCTACACCCCGTTCAAGAATTTCCCGAGCTCGGTGCCTGCTGCCGAGCAGGAAGCCTTGCGCGCGCAGGCGGCAAGCGTCATCCGCGAGCACGTGCAGCCGGCCTACGCCCAGGTGCTGGCCTTCTTCCGCAACGAATACCTGCCCAAGGCCCGCACCACGCTCGCCGCCGAGAGCATGCCGGGCGGCAAAGCCTATTACCAGTCGAAGATCGTCGAGTTCACCACCACGAACATGACGGCGGACCAGATCCACGAGATCGGGCTGGCCGAGATGGCGAAGATCCGCGCCGAGATGCACGACACCATGAAGAAAGTGGACTTCAAGGGGGACCTGCCGGCTTTCCTGGCATTCCTGCGCACCGACCCGCGCTTCTATGCGAAGACGCCGAAGGAACTCTTGATGCACGCGGCCTGGACCGCCAAGAAGTTCGACGCCAAGGCCGACCAGTATTTCGGCTACCTGCCGCGGCGCCGCTTCGCGATCCTGCCGGTGCCGGATGACCAGGCGCCGTTCTACACGGCCGGCCGGGGCGGCTCCGGCTCCTACTGGGTCAACACCTACAACCTGCCGGCGCGCGCGCTCTACAGCCTGCCGGCGCTGACGCTGCACGAATCGGCGCCGGGTCACGCCTTCCAGATGCCGATCGCGCAGGAGCAGAAAGGCGTGCCGAACTTCCGCCGCGCCTACATCTCCGCTTTCGGGGAAGGCTGGGCCCTGTACTCGGAACGCCTGGGCGTGGAGATGGGCATCTACGAGACCCCCTACGAGCACTTCGGCATGCTGAGCTACCAGGCCTGGCGCGCCTCGCGCCTGGTGGTCGACACCGGCATCCACGCCAAGGGCTGGACCCGCGAGCAGGCCCAGGCCTACCTGATGGAGAACACGGCCCTGGCCAAGCACGAAGTCGAGACCGAGGTGGACCGCTACATCTCCTGGCCGGGCCAGGCGCTGTCCTACTACCTGGGGCAGATGGCGATCCAGGAGGCGCGCGCGCGCGCCGAGAAGGCGCTGGGGCCGACATTCGACATCCGCAACTTCCACGATACCGTGCTGCAGCTGGGCTCGGTGCCGCTGCCGGTGCTGCAGCAGCGGATCGATGCCTTCATTGCGGAGGGGGGCAAGTCGCCGTATCCGAAGGAGAGCTGACACTCGGTTTCATTGACTTGGGTTCCGGCCTTTGCCGGAACGACGTGCTCCGGCCACTGGCCTCGAACCGTCGTTCCCGGCGCAGGCCGAAATGATGCCACCGGCATCATTTCGCCGAAGTTTGCCTGCTTACTCGAACAGCTTGAACTTGAGCTGGAACGACACCCCACCATACAAGCGATCCTTGTACGAGGGAATGATCCCCACGTTGAGCCCCATCCGCTGGTATTCATAAGTCAGCGTTGGAATCGCCGCCGGAAACCAGCCCCCGTCGCGCATGTTCGGATAGCCGTCGAAGGCCGCGACCGCCAGGCCCACGCGCACCGGCCCCAGCGCGTACGGCTGCCAGATCACGCCCGCATAGTTCGACCATCGGCGGTCGCTGTTGTAGAAGCGGCCGAGCGTGGCGGCGGTCGCCCCGTTGAAGCGGTATTCGGCGCCGAGTCCCTTGTTGGCGCCGTTCAGGTCCTTGTCGCTGTCGAAGTGGGCGGTGGCAAAGCCGGTGTCGAGCCAGAATTCGCTCCTCGGCGCCGTATCGATCTTCGTCAACAGCTCATCGGCCTGGGCCAGCGAAGCAGCCAGCGCCAGCAGCGGAAAGAGAAGAATGCGCATCAGTCGTCGGCCTTCGGATCGAGGTCGGGGAACATCACGTCGGTAAAGCCGAAGCGCGTAAAGTCGCGGATGCGCATCGGGTACAGGATGCCGTGCAGGTGGTCCACCTCGTGCTGCACCACGCGCGCATGAAAGCCCTCGGCATCGCGCACGATGCGCTGGCCGAACTGGTCGAACCCCTCGTAGTGCAGACGCGTGTAGCGCGGCACGCTGCCGCGCAGGCCGGGGACGGACAGGCAGCCTTCGAAACCCTCTTCCATCTCTTCGGACAAGGGGGTCAACACAGGATTGATCAGCACCGTCTCCGGCACCGGCGGCGCCTCCGGATAGCGCCCGTTCCTTGCGAAACCATAGATCACCACCTGCAGGTCGACGCCGATCTGCGGCGCGGCCAGGCCGGCGCCGTTGGCGGCGTGCATGGTCTCGAACATGTCCTTGACCAGCGCGTGCAGCGCGGGCGTGTCGAACTCGCGCACGGGCTGGGCCACGCGCAGCAGGCGCGCATCGCCCATGCGCAGGATCGGCCGCACGCTCACGGCAGCCTGCCCTGCTCGCACAGCGAGGCCAGATGCGCGCGGAAAGCCTCGGCGGTTTCCGGATGCTTCAGGCCGATCGCGGCGGTCGCTTCCAGGTAGCCGAGCTTGGAGCCGCAGTCGTAGCGCTGGCCGTCGTAGCGGTAGGCCAGCACGCGTTCGTCGCGCATCAGCGCGGCGATGCCGTCGGTCAGCTGGATTTCGCCGCCGGCGCCGGTACCGAGGTTCTCGAGGTAGTCGAAGATCGAACCCGACAGCACATAGCGGCCGACCACCGCCAGCGTGGACGGCGCCACGTCCGGCGCCGGCTTCTCGACGATGCCGGAGACCAGCTCCAGGTTCGGGCGGTAGCTCGATGCGCTGACGATGCCGTACTGGCGCGTGTTCTCGCGCGGCACGTCCTGCACCGCCAGGATGCTGGAACGCTCGTAGGCGTACAGGTCGGTCATCTGGGCCAGCACCGGTTTCTTCCCCGGGTCGGTGTCCATGAAGTCGTCGGCCAGCAGCACGGCGAAGGGCTCGTTGCCCACCACCGGGCGCGCGCACAGCACCGCATGGCCCAGGCCCAGCGGCGCCGACTGGCGGATGTAGATGCAGTTGACGTTCTTCGGGATCACCCCGCGCACCGTCTCGAGCAGGGCCTCCTTGCCGGCCGCTTCCAGCACCGATTCGAGCTCGTAGGCCTTGTCGAAATGGTCCTCGATCGCGCGCTTGTTGCGGCCGGTGATGAAGACCAGTTCGGTGATGCCCGCGGCCACCGCCTCTTCCACGGCGTACTGGATCAGCGGCTTGTCCACGATCGGCAGCATCTCCTTCGGCTGCGCCTTGGTGGCGGGAAGGAAGCGGCTGCCGAGGCCGGCGACGGGGAAGACTGCTTTGCGGATCAGGGTCATGTTCTTCTTCTCTCAGGAATTGAGCAGGGCGAGCAGGCCTGCTTCGTCAAGGATGGTAACGCCCAGTTCTTCGGCCTTGGCGAGCTTGCTGCCGGCCTCGGCCCCGGCCACCACATAGGAGGTCTTCTTCGACACCGAACCCGACACCTTGCCGCCGGCGGCCTCGATCAGGGCGCCGGCAGCCTCGCGGCTCATGGTCGGCAAGGTCCCGGTCAGCACGAAGGTCTTGCCCGCCAGGTGGCCCTCGGCCGCCGCTGCTTCCGGCAGTTGGGCCAGCAGTTCGGCGCGCAGCCGGGCCAGCGCGGCGAGCTGCTCGCGATGACCGGGCTGCGCCATCCACGCCTCCAGCGCATCGGCGACGCTTGCCGGCAGGCCGAATACGCCGAACACGTTCAGGTGCGCCAGCGACTCCAGGGTCTGGCCGGCGGCGAGCAATTGGCGCGCACGCGGCTCGGTCAGCTTCGGGATGCCGAGCGCCGCCAGCAGGTTCACTTCTTCCAGCTTCTCGCGCAGCTGCGCCCTGGGTGGATGCTCGCCCTGCGGCGCCACGCCGGCGCCCAGCAACGCGTCGATCTCGCGCTGGTTCTTTTCTTCCGCGAAGAATTCGGCGATGGCTTCGGCCACGGTGCCGCCGATGTCGGGCAGCACGCGCAGCAGCGCGCTTGGTGCCCGGCGCACCAGCTCGAAGCGTCCCAGCCAGTCGGCCAGGGTCTTGGCGGTCGATTCGCCCACGTGGCGGATGCCGAGCGCGAACAGCAGGCGCTCCAGGGGCGGATGCTTGCTGGCCGCGATCGCCGCGAGCAGGTTGTCGGCCCACTTGGTGGCGACCTTGCCCTGCTTGACGGTCTCCGGCGTGGTGCCGTCGCGCTCGTCCGCCAGGCGCTTCATCTTCAGCAAATCGTCGAGGGTCAGCTTGTACAGGTCGGCCACGCCGTGGATCAGGCTGCACTCGACCAGGCTGTCGATGTAACGGTCGCCCAGGCCTTCGATGTCCATCATGCGCCGGCCGGCGAAGTGCCGGATGGCTTCCTTGCGCTGGGCGGCGCAGGTCAGGCCGCCCGAGCAGCGCGCCACCGCCTCGCCTTCTTCGCGCACCACGTGCGAGCCGCATACCGGACAGGATTCCGGCAGCTTGTAGCGCGCCGGTTCCGGGCTCGGACGGCGCTCCAGCACCACGGACATCACTTCGGGAATGACGTCGCCGGCGCGGCGCACGATCACGGTGTCGCCCACGCGCACGTCCTTGCGCAGCACCTCGTCCTCGTTGTGCAAGGTGGCGTTGGTGACGGTCACGCCGCCCACCGAGACGGGCACGAGCCGGGCCACCGGCGTGATGGCGCCGGTACGGCCGACCTGCACGTCGATGGCCGAGACGACGGTCAGCGCCTCCTCGGCCGGGAACTTGTGGGCCAGCGCGAAGCGCGGCGCGCGCGACACGAAGCCGAGCTGGACCTGGTCGGCCACGCGGTCGACCTTGTACACCACGCCGTCGATCTCGTAAGGCAGGGCGGCGCGGCGTTCGCCGATGCTGCGGTAGTAGCCGAGCAGGCCTGCGCAGCCGGTGACCACCGCGCGTTCTTTCGAGACCGGCAGGCCGAGGCGGTCGAACCAGTCGAGCACCGCCGAATGCGATTCAGGCAGACCGGCACCCTCAAGGCGGCCGATGCCGTAGGCGAAGAAGCGCAGCTTCCTCTGCGCCGTGATGCGCGCGTCCAGCTGGCGCAGGCTGCCGGCGGCCGCGTTGCGCGGGTTGGCGAATTCCTTCTGGCCCGCCTCGCGCTGGCGCCCGTTGAGGCGGTTGAAGTCCTCCTTGAACATCAGCACTTCGCCGCGCACTTCCAGCACGGCAGGGACGTCGTCGCCGTGCAGGCGCAGCGGAATCACCCTGACGGTGCGGATGTTGGCGGTGACGTCCTCGCCGGTGTAGCCGTCGCCACGGGTGGCGGCCTGCACGAACACGCCGTGTTCGTAGCGCAGGCTGATCGCCAGGCCGTCGAACTTCAGTTCGGCCGAGTACACGACCTGATGGGTGTCCAGGCCGTCGCGCACGCGGCGGTCGAAATTCTCGACGTCCTCGTCCATGAAGCCGTTGTTCAGCGAGAGCATCGGCACCGAGTGCGTCACCTGCTTGAACTCGGGAATGGGCGCTGCGCCCACGCGCGACGTCGGCGAGTCGTTGCTCACCGCCTGCGGGTGCGCGCTTTCCAGGTCTTGCAGTTCCTTGAACAGGCGGTCGTACTCGGCGTCCGGGATGGTCGGCGCGTCGAGCACGTGGTAGTTGTAGATGTGGCGGTTGAGCTCCTTGACCAGCCACGCCATGCGGTCGAGGATGTCCTGAGGGACCGTCATGCGGACCTCAGACGAACAGGCGCAGTGCGCGGGTGGAGCCGGCCGGGATGTCGGAGGCTTCCATCTCCTGGTAGAACTCGGCGACCTGGCCCTTGATCTCTTCCAGCGCGGGGTCGGGCAGCGGCTGCTCGAAGTCGTCGACGATGGTGGCGTCCAGGCGCTGGGTCAGCTCCTTGGCGCACTTGACCATGGCGCCGAAGCCGTCGCGGCCCGGCGCCACGCAGGGCACGTCCAGCAGCAGGGTCAGGCGGTTGGTGGTGTCGGCGCCCAGGGTGACGTTGGTCGACAGCGTGAACAGCACGCCGCCCTGCCCGTCCGGCATCGCGAAACGGCCGTCCGGGCGCACGTCGAAGCCCTGGTTTTCCAGCGCCCCGATGAGGGTCGAGATCGCCCATGGGGCGCCGTTGGCGGCCAGGTTGACGCCCAGCTGGGCGTCGTGGCCGGCCACGAAGCGGTGCAGGGTGCGCGCTTCGCTCATCACCTCGATCATGTCCGGCACTTCCGGTTCGGCGCCGATTTCATCAGCCACGGCGCGCAGACGGGTGACGAGTTCCGAGTACTCGATCTCGTTCAGGGCCGTGGTGCGGGTGGCCATCTGCACGCCCGCCTGCAGCTTGGTGTAGACGCCGCCGTGCACGATCGGCTCCCAGTCGCCGCTGACGGCGAAGCCGACGAAGTGGATCGGCTTGTTGCCGACGCGGCGCAGCTTCGAGAGCGCCGGCAGGATCTTGTCGCCGCGCAGGGCGCCTTCGAAGTTCAGCGGGATGATGCAGTCGATCAGCGGGTCGACCAGGCTGTCGGCCAGTTCCGCCGGGGGCGTGCCCTCGGGGATCGGCATGGCCGGGGCCAGCGCTGCCACCGTGGTCGGGGTGCGCGGGCCGCTCGCCGGCGTGGGCGCTGCGGGAGCGGCGGCCGCGGTCACGGGGGCCGCAGCGTCCAGCTTCGGCTCGGCCGGCGCGACGTCCAGCGGCGCCACCGGCGTATCGGCGCCGAGGTCGAGCATTGGTTCCTGGCGTTCCACGGCGGCGCCCTCGAGCGGGCTTTCGCCGCTGCGCATGAGCACATCGTCGTGATCCGACGCGAAAGCGCGCTCGACGCTCTTGCGGGCCTTGTACTCCTGCCACTTGTTATACGAGATGACGCCGGCGACGAACACGCCGCCTGCCGCGATCAGGGTCATTTGGAAATCAGTCATGCTGCTTGTGCCTCAGTAGCGAAATTCGCGGCGGACTCCATGTCCACCGCCACGATGCGCGATACGCCCTGCTCCTGCATCGTCACACCGATCAGTTGAGTGGCCATCTCCATCGCGATCTTGTTGTGCGAGATGAAGAGGAATTGGGTATGGTCCGACATGCGCTTCACCATGCGGCAGAAGCGCTCGGTATTGGCGTCGTCCAGCGGCGCGTCGACCTCGTCGAGCAGGCAGAACGGCGCCGGGTTCAGGCGGAACATCGAGAACACCAGCGCGGTGGCGGTGAGCGCCTTTTCGCCGCCCGACAGCAGGTGGATGGTGGCGTTCTTCTTGCCGGGCGGCTGGGCCATCACCTGCACGCCCGAATCCAGGATCTCGTCGCCGGTCATCACCAGCTTGGCCTGCCCGCCGCCGAACAGGATCGGGAACAGTTCCGAGAAGTGGTTGTTGACGCGATCGAAGGTGTCCTGCAGCAGCTCGCGGGTCTCGCGGTCGATGCGACCGATCGCGTCTTCCAGCGTATTGATCGCCTCTTGCAGGTCGTTGTTCTGCGAGTCGAGGTAGCGCTTGCGCTCGGTGGCCTGGGCCAGCTCGTCCACCGCCGCCAGGTTCACCGCGCCCAGCGCGCTGATGGCATTGGTCAGGCGCGTGACCTCGCCCTGCAGGTATTGCGGCTTCATGTCCGGGAGGAGTTTTTCCGCCAGTTCCGATTCGACCGCGCCGGTGGCGGCCAGCGCCTCGGCGAACTGCTCCTGGTTCAGGCGCGCGGCCTGCTCCTTGAGCTGCATCTCGGTGATGCGGTCGCGCTGCGGCTGCAGGCTGCGCTCGTTCCCCATGCGCATTTCCTCGAGCTGGCGCAGCTGCTGGGTGATCTGGTCGAGTTCATGGCGAGCGTCGGCCAGCGCGCGCTCCTCGGTGGCGCGCCGGTCCAGCAGTTCCTGCAGGCCCTCGTGGGCGGTGCCGGCTTCCAGCGCTTCCAGCTCCAGCCGGCCGGCGCCCAGGCTGGCGGTCACCTGGTCGGCCTGGCTGGTGGCGGTGGCGATGCTGCGGCGCAGTTCCTCGATCTTGCTGCGCTGCGAGCGCTCGGCGAACTGGGCCTCCTGGGCGCCGCGCTCGAGGTCGCGCAGCTTCTGGCGCGCATCGGAAAGTAGCTGCTCCTGTTCCATGAAAGCGGTCTGGCCGTCCTCGTGGCTGCCCTGCAGTTCGGCCAGCTCCATGTCGAGCTGCTCGAATTCCTGCTCGGCTTCAGCCGCGGCCTGGCGCTGCTCGGCCTCCTGGGCCGCTATCTCCGACAAGTCGGCGGCGATCTGGCCGCTCCTCTGGTTGAAGCGCGCCTCGATCTCGCTCTGCTTCAGGACCTCGATCTGCAGCGCGTGCACTTCGCGCTGCAGCGTGCCCGAGCGCTGGCGGGCGTCCTGCAGGCGCCGGGCCAGCTCGCTCACCGCCGCATCGGCGCGGGTGGCGCGGGTCTTCGCTTCGTCGAGCAGCAGGGCCTGGGCGCGCAGTTGCCTGGTGATGTTCTCGATCTCGTGCTGGCGCGCCAGCATGCCGTCCTGCTCCGCATCCGGCGCATGGAAGCGCACCGAGGATACGGTGACCAGGTGGCCCTGGGGCGTCGCGAAACAGCCGCCCGGCGGCAGGCTCGCGCGCTGGGCAAAGGCCTCGGCGGCGTCCTGGGCCACGTAGACCCCGTGCAGCCAGTCGTTCAGCACGCCGCGCAGGCCCGGGTCGTTCAGGCGCAGCAGGCTTGCCAGGGGTTTCAGCCCGGGCGCGACTGCAGGCAGCGGCGCGCCCGGCGCCAACGAATACAGGGCCAGGCGGGCCGGCGGCGCGTCGCCGAAGAAGGCCTTGGCCCAGTCCAGGTTCGACACCTCCAGCGCGCCGGAACGCTCGCGCAGCACGGCTTCCAGCGCGGTCTCCCAGCCTTCCTCGATATCGAGCTTTTGCCACAGGCGCGGCAGCTTGGCGAGTTCGTGCTTTTCCAGCCAGGGCTGGACCTTGCCCTGGGTCTGGACCCGATCCTGCAGCTGGCGCAGCGCGGCGAGGCGCGCTTCCAGCTGGGCGCTGGCGGCGGACTCCTGCGTGACCTGCGCATGGGCATCCTTGCGTTCCTGCTCCACCGCTTCCTGGCGCGCGCTGGCTTCGTCCAGCAGCATGGTCTGCTCTTCCAGCGCCAGCTGCCGTTCTTCCAGTTGCAGGCGCAGGTTGTCGAGGGTGGCGCTGTCCGGCAGGTTCAGGCCGTTGCGCTCCTGCTGCAGGCGTTCGCGCCGGGCGGCCAGGCTGGAGAGGATGCTGGCGGCATTGCGCTGGTGGGCGCTGGCCAGCTCGATGCGCTGCTGTACCTGCATGATGCGCGCGCGCGATTCGTTCGAGCGCTCCTGCGCCTGGCGCCAGGCCGCTTCCAGTTCCGGCACCCGTTCGCCATGCGCTTCGAGCGCGATCTGGGCGCCTTCGGCGCGCGCGCCCAGTTCCTCCAGCGTGATCTCGGCCTCGACCAACTGTTCCTCGTATTCCTGGCGCTGGGCCAGCCAGCCATCGCGCTGGGCGGCGAGGGTGCCGAGCTGGTTCTGCAGGCGGGTGCGCGACTCGACCACGAACTTGATCTGCGCTTCCAGGCTGCCGATCTGGGAATTGGTCTGGTACAGGGCGCCCTGCGCCGTGTGCAGGCCGTCGCCGATCGAAAAATGCGCCTGGCGCATGTTTTCCAGCTCGAGTTCGACGTTGCGCAGCTTGGCGGTCTGGGCTTCGAGGGCGGTCTGCGCCTCTTCCACCTCGCGGAAGTAGCGCGCCTGCTCGGCCTTGGCCTCGTTCTTGCGCAGCAGCCAGAGCAGCTTCTGCTTTTCTTCCTGGTCGCTCTGGAGCTGGTGGAAGCGGTTGGCCACCGCCGCCTGGGCTTCGAGCTTTTCCAGGTTGGCGTTCAGTTCGCGCAGGATGTCCTCGACCCGCAGCAGGTTCTCGCGCGTGTCCGACAGCCGGTTCTCGGTCTCGCGCCGGCGCTCCTTGTATTTCGACACCCCGGCCGCCTCTTCGAGGAAGACCCGCAGCTCTTCCGGGCGCGACTCGATGATGCGCGAAATCATGCCCTGGCCGATGATGGCGTAGGCGCGCGGCCCCAGGCCGGTGCCGAGGAAGATGTCCTGGATGTCGCGCCGGCGCACCGGCTGGCCGTTGATGTAATAGGTGGAGGTGCCGTCGCGCGTGAGGGTGCGCTTGACCGCGATTTCGGCGTACTGGCCCCACTGCCCCGCCGCCTTGCCCATGCTGTTGTCGAACACCAGCTCGACCGAGGCGCGCCCCGACGGCTTGCGGTGGGTGGAACCGTTGAAGATCACGTCCTGCATCGACTCGCCGCGCAGCTCGGAGGCCTTGGATTCGCCCAGCACCCAGCGCACGGCATCGATGATGTTCGACTTGCCGCAGCCGTTCGGGCCGACCACGCCGACGAGCTGGCCGGGCACCTGGAAATTGGTGGGATCGACGAAAGACTTGAATCCCGACAATTTGATGGATGAAAGGCGCACGTTGCTTCGGCTGGGTTGGAGAGTCGTCGAAGACCCAATCATACCATCTGTTGATTGCTTTTCGGCCAAGAAGAAGTCTTGCGAACCCGGCAATTCCGTAGCGGGTGCCGGAGCGGAATCAGCCGCCCCGGGCGGCCGATGCCGGTTCGCGTGCCGGATCGTTCATGGCGCCCTGCCCGACCGCCTCGCCAAGCACGCGCCCGACCACGCCCTCGGCGGCCAGCACGCGGATGCTGCCGGCACGGAAAGCATCGGCCAGGCGCTCGGCCGGCAGCGAGAATGCCTCCTGGCGGTTGGCGCCGGAAAAGATGAAGAGCGTACGCAGCGGGCTGACCCAGGCCAGGCGCAGCTTGCGCACACCGCGCGGGCCGCTGAATTCGACCCGCATGCCGCGCTCCAGGCCGGCCAGCGCGGCGCCCGCGGCGTCCGGCGGCGCCTCCTGTTCGGCGGCCTCGGCCTGCTCCCGGGCGATGCGCAGCAAGGCGTCCTGCTGGGCCGCTTCCACGGCCAGCTCCAGCTGGCGCTGCGGCGACAGCTCGATCGGGGCGCGCACGATGGCGGCATGGCACTCGGCCAGGGCGGCAAAGAACTGCAGGCGCTCGGCATCCTGCCACTTGACGGCATCGAGCCACTTGTTGAGGGTGGTGAGCAGGGCCGGCAGGCGCTTGATGAGCGCCTGGCGCTGCTCCTGGGTCGCCTTGGGCTTGACGCTCCAGATCAGGTCGTCCATGGCGCGGGTGGCGTTGTCCACCGCGCCCGGCTTCTCGTCCTCGATGGTATAGGCCAGCGCCAGGACCGGGGTCCAGCGCTGCTCGAGGAAGGTGCCGACCAGCGCCAGCACCGCTTCGCCGGCCAGGCGCAGGGACACCGCCTTTTTTGCCGAACGGGCGGCGGCCGCCTGTTTCTCCTGGCGGGTCGCCTGGGCGATCGGGCCGGCAATCGCGGCCTCGTCCAGTTGTTCGCGCTCGGCGATGCTGGCTTCCAGGTCGGCCACCGCGGTGGCGAACGCTTCCGGCTGCGTTTCGCGGCGCAGCTTGTCGACCCCGCGCCGCATGGCGCGGTAGACCGGATCGTCCGGGCCGGCCGGCCGCTCCCAGCCTGCATTCGACAGCAGGTCGAGCATGCGCCGCGCCGGGTGCGCGTCTTCGAAGAAGAAGCTGCGGTCCTTCAGTGCGGCCTTCAGCACCGGCACCTGCAGGAAGGCGATCAGTTCGCGCGTCTCCTGCGGGATCGACTCGTCGAGCAGGACGGTCTCGAAGATGCGCGACAGCAGGTCGAGCGTGGTCTCGTCACCGCGAGACAGGCTGCCGCGCGGCAGGCTTTGCTTGAGGCGCGGCAGGTAGAACAGCTCGTGCGGGGCCGCTGCCGCGCCCTGGAAAGCGGCGCCGGGCACGCCACCGGACAGTTTTTCCAGCACGTCGATCAGCGGCGCGGGGAAGGACGCCGCCGCTGCCGCCGGCCCGGCCATCTGGGCCTCGGTCTGTGCCGCCACGCTCCGGCGGCCGTCCGCCGGCACGGCGGCGGCGAAGCCGGATGCCGCACTCGGGCGCCAGCCGCCGCTGCCCTGGGGCAGGTTGGGGATCAGGGGGATGTCGAGCTCGGCGCTGGCAGCAGCCTCGGCCGCGCCGAACAACTGGCGCAGTTGCTGCGACACCGCGGCGTCGCGGCGCGCCCGCGCGGCCCTGGCGGCGGCGCTACCGTCGGTCTTGGCGAAGCGTTCGTCACGGGCGCGCGCCGGCTTGAGCTTGTCGCCCACGGCCTCGAGGATGGGCTTGAAGTCGAACACGATCCCGGGGCGCAGCAGCGGCACGATCAGCCCATGCGCCGCGGCGTCGGGCTCGAACTCGCACCAGGCCTCCTGCAAGGCGCGCAGGAAGACTTCGGGACGGAAAGGGTTGTGGCTGGCACGCACCAGCTCGCGCCCCAGCAGCAGTCCGAGGCGCACGCCCAGGCCGGCCAGGCTCTCCGAATGCTGGATGTCGAAGGGACGGCTGATGGCGGCGAAGGCCAATTGGCTGTCCATCTCCTCGAGGGGCACCAGGCTCAGGGTCAGGGGCGCGGGGCTGGCGGCCTTGCCTGCCGGCGCCAGCAAGGCCGCTTCCCTGCGCAGGGCCGCTTCGATGCCGGTCGAGGCCAGATGCACGAAAGCGTAGGCATTGTCCTGAAGCAGATTGCCGGAGCGGATGCGGCGCGCTGCCGCCTGCGCGTCATTGCCGGCGGTGGTCATGTCCAGCAACACGGCCGTCATGCGCCCGACCATGTCCGCCAGGCCATCGGCGGCCAGCCCGGCCGCGACGGCGACGAGCGCGTGCAGCGTCGCCTGCTGCGCGCTGGCTGCCTTGCGGACGGCGGGTGTCTGGGCGGTATTCACGGCCTGGATGCTTGAACGGGGGATCGATTATCCCATTGTGCCACACTATTTCCATATGGCAATAGAAAAACACGCGGATGCGCTTGACGCAGGCGCACCCGCGCGCTGCGGCGCGCCACGGTCGCGAAAAAATAATGCCTTGAGATCGTCGGTGGCTGTCCTACACTGGTTCACGCCCCGGTCCGATACCGATTCAACAGTTCGAATCGCATGATGGGTCGACCGGAAATGCTGCGGTAACGATCCACAGCTCGGCATGCAGGACACTTTCCCACATTGAAAGGAAATGATCATGGCCCAAGGTAAATCGAAGCAAGGCGGCAGCTCGCAGCAACACGCCGAGGCAGGCCGCCAGGGCGGCAACAAGCAGTCGGGCTCCGGTTCGGGCTCGCGCTCGGGGGGCAGCGGCGGCACCCGCGGCGGCACTCCGGAACAGCACGCCGAAGCCGGCCGTCAAAGCCACAAGAACGACAAGAAGCGCTGATCGCGCGGCAGGCCCGGCCTGCCCACGACAGGCATTGTCGCCAGCCCGTCGCAGTCGCGATGGGCTTTTCTTTTTTTAAGACGTCAAATATTGCGCAGCATGCCGCCCTTCGGCGGCCGGAAGTCGCGGATATCGTTGACCAGTCCGGCGGCCTTGGCGTCGCGCGAATTCAGGTGCAGGTCGGAGTACTGGTGGATGGCCCATTGCTCCGGCGTCAGTTCAATGCACTTGCGCAGGATCGACTCGGTGCGGGCGTCGTCGGCGCGCAGGCCTTCGACGATGATGTTCAGCGCGTCCGGGCGCGAACCGGGCGAGGCCGTCGCGTGCGACTTGTGCACCATGAAGCGCGCCGTCTCGCTGCAGTAGCGCTCGCTGCCCGACAGATAGAGGATGACCGCGATCGAGGCCACCGCCCCGCCGTTGTACATCACGAACTTGATCGGCGAATTCGCCAGGAAGTTGTACAGGCACAGGCCATCGCTGACATAGCCGCCGTTCGACTGCACCAGCACATGGGCCGTCTCGATGCCATCCTCGGTCATCATCGATGCCGCTTCGAACACCCGGTGCACCATGTCGCTGTTGACGTCGCCCGACAGCGTGAACCAGGCCTCCTTGACCTTCTGTGCTTTGTCTTCGCTCATAGTTTTTCCCACTGCAAAGTGTGTAAGACAAGTGTAGCAAAACACGCCCGCAGGCCCGCTCACGGCATCCGCCAATAGTGCGCGGCAATTCTTCTTGGCAAGCGCCAATCCCCCTGCGGGAGCCCCCTCCTCGGTTGACACCAAACCAAGGCTGGCATATCCTCCACAGTCTTGACCGGGAGAGCGCAGCGACACTGCCGCCGAAGGGGCACTACCCACAAACTCTCAGGCAAAAGGACTGGTCAGGGAGCGGCAGCGCAAGGCGCGGCCGGCTCACACTCTGGAGAGCGGCTCCGCCAACACGGGGCCCACCGAAGGGGCAGGCGGCGCATGCCGCTATCTCTCAGGTACCAAGGACAGAGGGGATACAGGCACCCGCATGGGTGCGCGCCCCCTATTTACTGCCCGAGGATTCCATGACGCTCAAAGCGACCCCGCTCAATTCCGCACACCGCTCCCTCGGAGCCAAGATGGTCGATTTCGGCGGCTGGGACATGCCGGTCAACTACGGTTCCCAGATCGAAGAGCACAACGCCGTCCGCCTTGATGCCGGCATGTTCGACGTCTCGCACATGTGCGTCGTGGACCTGAAAGGCGCGAACGTGCGCGCCTTCCTGCGCGGCCTGCTGGCCAACAACGTCGACAAGCTGCAAGTTCCCGGCAAGGCGCTCTACTCCTGCATGCTGAACCTTGAGGGCGGCGTGATCGATGACCTGATCGTCTATTACTTCAGCGAAGACTGGTTCCGCCTGGTGGTCAACGCCGGCACCGCCGAGAAGGACGTGGCCTGGATCTCGCAACAGAACGAGGCCACCGGCTCCGGCGTGACTGTCACCCAGCGTCGCGACCGCAGCGAAGAAAATCGCGATCCGATCGCCCTGGTCGCCGTGCAGGGCCCGAACGCGCGCGCCAAGGTCTGGCAGGTGCTGCCCGAGACCCAGGCCGCATCCGAGGCCCTGAAACCCTTCAACGTCGTGATCGTCCCCGATACCGCGTTCGGCGAAGCGATGGTGGCGCGCACCGGCTACACCGGCGAGGACGGCTTCGAGATCGGCGTTCCGGCCTCGCAGGTGGAAGCCCTGTGGAATGCCCTGAAGGACGCGGGCGTCAAGCCGGCCGGCCTGGGCGCGCGCGACACCCTGCGCCTGGAAGCCGGCATGAACCTGTACGGCCAGGACATGGACGAGAACATCAACCCGCTGGACGCCGGCCTGGGCTGGACCATCGACCTGGTGTCGGAACGCGACTTCATCGGCAAGGCCGCCCTGCAGGCCAAGGGCCAGCAGGCCAACTTCGTCGGCCTGATCCTGCGCGAGAAAGGCGGCATCCTGCGCGCCCACCAGAAGGTCGTCGCCGCCTCGGGCAACAGCGGCGAAATCACCAGCGGCACCTTCAGCCCGAGCATGCAGCAGGCGATCGCGCTGGCGCGCGTGCCGCTCGACGTTGCCGTGGGCGACACCGTGCACGTGGAAATCCGCGACAAGAAACTGGCTGCCAGCGTGGTGAAACTGCCGTTCGTGCGTAACGGCAAAGTTCTCGCTGCTTGACCCAAAAAAACCAACAACAAGCTTTATACTACCGCCTCACCCTCTACTGGAGCCTTACATGAACATCCCAACCGACCTGAAATACACCGAGTCCCACGAGTGGGTGCGCCGCGAGGCCGACGGCACCCTGACCGTCGGCATCACCGAATACGCGCAGGACGCGCTGGGCGACATCGTGTTCGTCGAACTGCCGCAGGTCGGCAAGGCATTCACCGCCGGCGACGACGCCGCGGTGGTCGAGTCGGTCAAGGCCGCCAGCGACATCTACGCTCCGGTCTCGGGCACCGTCACCGCCGTCAACCAGTCGGTCGCCGACGCTCCGGACTCGATCAACCAGGACGCCTTCGGCGCCTGGCTGTTCAAGCTGGCGCCTACGGACGCCGGCGCGGTCGACAAGCTGCTCGACGCCGACGCCTACGGCAAGACCACTGGCGCTTGATGTTTTTCGTAGGGTGGGCGGCTCCGCCGCCCGCGCGTTCAACTCACGGACGATTTGTGGCAACGCATTCTCTGGGTAAACGTTCGGGCGGAAGACCCGCCCACCCTACAACTGCCACACCCTTGCAGCAGCCTTAGCAGCCCCCATCTTCGATACCCCGGCGCTACCCGCGCCAGCTCCTTCTCTTGGCCATTACCATGACCCGCTCCAGCCTCACCCAACTCGAAGCGCGCGATTCCTTCATCCCGCGCCATATCGGCCCGTCCGAATCCGAACAGGCAGCCATGCTGTCGACCCTGGGCTACGCCTCGCGCGCCGCCCTGATCGACGCCGTCGTGCCCGCGAACATCCGCCGCAAGGACACGATGGACCTGGGCCAGTTCGTCGAACCGCGCAGCGAAGAACAGGCGCTCGACACCCTGCGTGCGCTGGCTTCGAAGAACAAGGTTATGAAGTCGATGATCGGCCAGGGCTACTACGGCACCCACACCCCGAAAGTCATCCTGCGCAACATCTTCGAGAACCCGGCCTGGTACACCGCCTACACCCCGTACCAGCCGGAAATCTCGCAGGGCCGCCTGGAAGCGATCCTGAACTTCCAGCAGATGATCACGGACCTCACCGGCATGGGCATCGCCAACTCGTCGATGCTGGACGAAGGCACCGCCGCCGCCGAAGCCATGACCCTGCTGCAGCGCGTCGGCAAGTCCAGTTCGAAGGTCTTCTACGTGGCCGACGACGTGCTGCCGCAGACCCTGGAAGTGGTGCGCACCCGCGCCGAGCCGATCGGCGTCGAAGTGCGCGTCGTCAGCGCGAGCGAGATCGAGACCCTGAACGAGACCTGCTTCGGCGTGCTGCTGCAGTACCCGGGCGTGAACGGCGAAGTGCGCGACTACCGCGCCGCCGTAGAACACCTGCATGCCGCCGGCGCCATGGTCGTGGTCGCCGCCGACCTGCTGGCCCTGACGATGCTGGAAGCGCCGGGCACCTGGGGCGCCGACGTGGTCGTCGGCAATAGCCAGCGCTTCGGCGTGCCGCTCGGTTTCGGCGGCCCGCACGCCGGCTACCTGGCCACCCGCGACGAATACAAGCGTTCCATGGCCGGCCGCCTGGTCGGCGTGACCGTGGACGCACAGGGCAACCAGGCCTACCGCCTGGCGCTGCAGACCCGCGAACAGCACATCCGCCGCGAAAAGGCGACCTCGAACATCTGCACCGCCCAGGTGCTGCTGGCCGTGATGGCCGGCATGTACGCTGTCTACCACGGCCCGCAGGGCCTGAAGAAAATCGCCACCCGCGTGCACCGCCAGACCGCGATCCTGGCCGCCGGCCTGAAGCAGCTCGGCGCCGAGGTGCTCAACACGACCTACTTCGACACCCTGACCGTCAAGGGCGATGCGTCCGCACTGCACGCCGCGGCCGAAGCGGCCGGCATCAACCTGCGCCGCATCGACGACGGCCACGTCGGCATCTCGCTGGACGAAACCACCACCCGCGAGGACCTGGCGGCACTGTTCGCGATCTTCGCAGGCGGTGAAGAAGCGGGCAAATCGGTCGACATCGACGCGCTGGATGCGGATATCCAGGACGCCTTCCCGGCCGCACTGGCCCGTAGCACCGACTACCTGACCCACCCGACCTTCCACCGCTACCACGCCGAGCACGAGATGCTGCGCTACCTGCGCTCGCTGGCGGACAAGGACCTGGCGCTGGACCGCACCATGATCCCGCTGGGTTCCTGCACCATGAAGCTGAACGCGACCTCGGAGATGATCCCGGTCACCTGGCCGGAATTCTCGAACATCCACCCGTTCGCGCCAAACGACCAGACCGTCGGCTACCGCGAGATGATCGCCCAGCTGGAAGCCATGCTGTGCGCCGCCACCGGCTACGCCGCGATCTCGCTGCAGCCGAACGCCGGCTCGCAGGGCGAGTACGCGGGCCTGCTGGTGATCCAGAAGTACCACCAGTCGCGCGGCGAAGGCCACCGCAACATCTGCCTGATCCCGTCCTCGGCGCACGGCACCAACCCGGCATCGGCCAGCATGGTCGGCATGAAGGTCGTGGTCACCGCCTGCGACGAGAACGGCAACGTGGACCTGGCCGACCTGAAGGCCAAGGCCGAGCAGTACAGCAAGGACCTGGCCTGCGTCATGGTCACCTACCCGTCGACCCACGGCGTGTTCGAGGAAGGCATTCGCGAACTGTGCGAGATCGTGCACCAGCACGGCGGCCAGGTGTATGTCGACGGCGCCAACATGAACGCGATGGTCGGCGTGGCCGCGCCGGGCGCCTTCGGCGGCGACGTCAGCCACCTGAACCTGCACAAGACCTTCTGCATCCCGCACGGCGGCGGCGGCCCGGGCGTCGGCCCGATCGGCGTCGGCGCCCACCTGGCACCGTTCCTGCCGAACCAGCTGTCGACCGGCTACGTCCGCAACGAAGCGGGCATCGGCGCGGTCAGCGCGGCGGCCTACGGCTCGGCCTCGATCCTGCCGATCTCGTGGATGTACATCGCGATGATGGGCGCCTCGGGCCTGACCGCCGCGACCGAGGTGGCGATCCTGAACGCCAACTACATCGCGCGCCGCCTGGCGCCGCACTACCCGGTGCTGTACACCGGCCACGACGGCCTGGTCGCGCACGAGTGCATCATCGACCTGCGCCCGCTGCAGGACAAGACCGGCATCTCGAACGAGGACGTGGCCAAGCGCCTGATGGACTTCGGCTTCCACGCCCCGACCATGAGCTTCCCGGTGCCGGGCACGCTCATGATCGAGCCGACCGAGTCGGAATCGAAGGCCGAGCTGGACCGCTTCATCGAAGCGATGATCACCATCCACGCCGAGATCGTGAAGGTCGAGCGCGGCGAGTACGACAAGATGGACAACCCGCTCAAGGGCGCTCCGCACACCGCCGAGGTGGTGACCGCCGACGAGTGGGCCCACACCTACTCGCGCGAAGTGGCGGCCTTCCCGGTGGCCTCGCTGCGCAAGAAGAAGTACTGGCCACCGGTCGGCCGCGCGGACAACGTCTACGGCGACCGTAACCTGTTCTGCGGCTGCGCGCCGATCAGCGACTACGAGTAAGAAAATCTGGAACTTCCAGAGTTTGCATGGCGGCCTTGCGGCCGCCATTTTTTATGGGCCTCGACCGGGTCCAGGGCCGGGCCGGCGGCCCAGCTCAAGGGGATCAGCGCCGAGGCCGCGCGAAGTGTCCACGACTCGACTTCAGCGCCTCTCCTGCGTGCAGTCCACGTCCCGATGCTCAGCCGGGCGCGCTGCGGCGTGCCATCATGTAGAGCATGCCAATCCACGCCACGGCATACCCCACCAGGTCACGATTGCGGATCTCCCTGAAGTCGGCGTAGAACAGTCCGGTCGAACCAATATATGCCGCTGCGGTCAAGCCTGCGCACGCCGCGATGGCGATCCATTTGCCGTTTGTGCGTTTCATCCCGCCGGTCGTGGCATTCACGCTGCTGTTATTGGCATCGCCGACGAGGCGGCTGCCGATGCCGGGCCGGTAGGCCAGGTCTCCTCGCCACAACCAGAGCGGCTCGAGCTTCGGCTTGAGCGCCGCAGCCATCCAGCCGCTGTAGGCCAGCAGCAGTGAGCCGTTCATGAACAGCTCCTGCGGACCCGAGAATAGCTGGCGCGGGGTACCAACGATGAACGTATTGAGCCAGAAGATATTGATCGAGGCTGGAAACTGGAGGATGAGTGCCAACAACGGATAGCGGTTAAGACACAGCATCGCGCCGGTCACGATTTCCAGGTACTTGATGAATTGGTATAGGTAGATATTTGCGTTGGCCTGGACCCACTCGCCGCCGACGCCTGGAATTTCGGGGACAAAGCCGGTAACCGCGTAGCGGATGCCGGAGAACAGAAGGTTGGCGCCAAAGTACAGCCGGAGCCAGTGAACGATAAAAAACCACGGTGATTGCTCGGACATGTCTGATCCTCGGTTGGAACTGCGATATTCCGGGTGCGCTCCACACCCGGTCCTGCGTTGCGAACTGGAATGAATCGGGCCCGGATGCGCTCGGAACGGTTCAGAAGCGTCAAGCCAGGCCTGCCGTCATGGTCTCGACCGACCTGCCGACGCGCGGGCGCGGGCTTTGGAAGGCCGGACGGCGCGCGGCACCATCCGGCAGAAAATGGATGGTCGCAGCCATCGGCATCGGCCTGCGGCTGACGTCGCAGGCGTGGCCAATCCCGTCGTGTTACGGGTCGCTGTCGGCCAGGCCGCTGGTATGTAGATCGTGGGTCAGGCGCACAGTGCCGCGCTCGGTCACCGGAATCGCCAGGGGGAACAGGCTGAAGCAGGGAGATATCGGACCGGCCCGGCAGGTGGCGCCGAAGGCGGTTTCGGAATTCGACCCGGCCGCCAGCAGGGTTCCGGGATCCAGGGTTCGGCAGCGTGCCAGCTGGATCCCGGTCACGCAGTGGATCTTGAGGCTGCCACTGGCGACTGGCGCATGCGCTCCGCCCGGCTCCTGGGCCAGGGCCAGGGTGGATGCGCACAGTGCAGTTATGCCAGCTACTGACTTCTTCATACTGTCTCCATTCTTGTCATATCCGGCACGGGCGCAGCGGTGGCGCAATGCCAACGGTCACCTGCGTTGCCGGTTGTCGCGGACAATCTGCGTCGTCTCGGGTTGCGACTGGCGGGTGAAACGAATAACGGTGAAGCGGATGGTCAGGGCTGGCGTTCAGCCAGGGGAGGTGCGGGGAAGCTTGTTGTGGTGCATGGGTTGGTCTCCCTGTATTTATTTAACTAACTCAGGCTTTAGAAGTTATGTTCTAGATATTTCCATATCCTCGTGTCATCGTGCAACTTAAAACGATGCATGGCTGCTATGCGTTTTTTGCACCGGTCGGACGATCCCGGCCATACACCGCATCAGGCCACGTAGCGAGGGGCATCGCGATCCTCGAGCATGTCGAGCGCGACGTCGATGATGATATTTTCCTGTCCGCCTACTTGCAGGATGCCGCTTCGGCGTGGCGCCGGAAGCGCGAGTACGCGCCGGCAGAGCCCGGCGCCAGGGTGTGGCAGTCGCCCCGCACCGGGCGCCGGGCAGCGGAGGCACGACGTTCTCGGCGGCGTCGATCAGCAGCTTCCGATCGCAGCCGAAGGCCTCGCGTGACCGGAACAGGAACCAAGACTGAGGAGCTGTCTCGACATAGCGCTAGGCACGCCAATGCAAGAACCTTACCTGACCATACGCTGGACTGAACGAGGAATCACTTGCGGCTCGAGGCGAGCCGCAAGTGCGACCGCTCGTGACGACGGCGCTCCCTGGGAAGATCCCGGGGGGCGCCGTTTTCAATCGGCGGCGGCGCCATGCTCTCCGGTCGGGGCGCCGGCGCCGATTCCGGCTCGCCGAGGCGGAAGGCCGCCACCGTGCGCGACAGCGCCAGCGCCTGCATCTGCAGGGTGCGCGCGGCCGCCGCCGCTTCCTCGACCAGCGCGCAGTTCTGCTGGGTCACCTCGTCCATCCGCACGATCGCCTGGTTGACCTCGGCCAGGCTGCCGGCCTGGCCGGCGCTGGCGCTGCCGATCCGTCCCAGCACGTCTTCCATCTCGCGCGCCGCTCCCAGCGTGTCCTCGACCCCGGCGCCGGCCTGGGCCGCCCATGCGGCGCAGCCCTCGATCTCGGCCACCGAGCGCGCCGCCAGTTCGCGCACCTCGCGGGCGCCGCCCGCTGCGCGCTGGGCCAGCGCCCGCATCTCGTTGGCGGCGCCGGCGACATCATGGCCGCGCGCCGCGCCGAGGGCGGCGTTCAGGGCCAGCGCCCCGGCTTCGCTGGCAAAGGCGTCGATCGCGGCCGCCACTTCGGCCGCCCGCGCCGCGCTCTCCTTGACCCGCCCCAGGGTAGCCGCCATGTGTTCGACGCCCTGCCCGCCCGCGCGCGCGCGGCAGGAAGCCGACTGCGCCAGCCGGTTGGCGGCCAGCGCATGGGTGGCGGTGACGGTGACGGTCTCGGCCAGCTGCTGCATGCTGGCCGCCGTGTCTTCGAGCGAGCGGCCGCGAAATACCGCCCGGCTGTGCATGCTCAGGTTGCCAAGGCTGAGGTCGCGCGAGGCGCTGCCGATGGTGCGCGCCGACTCCAGCACGGTGCGCAGGGTGCCGTTCAGGTTGCGGATGCCGGCGTCGAGCGCGCGCGAGGTTTCGCCGATCTCGTCCTCGCCATAGACCCGCACGCCCACCGTCAGGTCGCCGCTCGCCAGGCCCTGGGCAGCCGCGCCGATGCTGCGGATTTCCAGCAGCAGCGCGCGCCGCACCGCCACCGTGATGGCCAACGACACCCCGACCGCCAGCAGCACCACGAAGGGCATCAGGCCGGCGGTGAGCCGGAAGTCGGCGGCGGCCGCGCTGGAAGCCTCTTCGGACAGCGCTCGCTCGAGCGTGGCCAGCATGCCCATGCGCTGCACCAGGCTGGAGAACGCGGCCTCGGGCTTGATCATGGCATTGGCGCCGATGGTCTGATCGGCGTGGGCCAGTTCGACCACTTCGCGCGCCGCCCGCACGTACAGCCGGTGCGCCCGCGCCGCCTGCTCGACGTGGCGGCGCTCGGCGCCGTCGCCGGTGCGCTGCAGCAGTTCGCCGAAGGCGCGCTCGATCGCGCCATGCTGGCGATGGATGTCGGCGATCAGCGCGTCGATGCGCGCGCGCGAGAAGCTGCTGCCGAGCCAGGTGAGCAGCTTGTAGGTATCCGCGTGCACGCGCTGGGCCTGGCCCACCAGTTCGGCCGCGCTGCGCATCTGCACCGCACGGGGACCGACGATGGACTGGAGCGACTGGTGCTGCTTGACCATCGCATAATAGGCGCCGCTCGAGAGCAGGACCAGCAGCAGCAGGACGATGCCGGGCGCGAGCAGCAGCTTGGGGCCGATCTTCAGTCGCGACAGCATGGCTCAGACCACCGGCGACGATGTGTTGGCATGGGAAGGAGTCGGATGAACCAGCATGATTGCCTCCCTGAGAGTGACGCGAATGTAGTTAGTTTCCTAAACGCATTCAATGAATCTACGCGCTTCAATCTGGTGCCGGTTTGCGCTGGCTCAGATCGCCCGCCATCTCCAGGTGCGAACCAACAGGCATATGTATTGTGAAACAATCACTTACCAATTTGATATAGTTGCTCCTGCCACAGGTTGTATCCTTCCGCTCGACCCGACCATCACGTCACGAAAAGGAACACGCATGAAGGCCACCGGCTTCGCCCTTGTCGCAGTGCTCGTCGCCATGGGCAGCGCGCAGGCGCAATCCATCGACGCGCCCTCTTCCAGCCTCTCGGCCCAGCCGGGCGGACGCTACGGCCCCCTGGCCGAGGGTTTCAAACGCTACCGGAGCGTCTACGGCGGCAACGAAGCCGCCAACCCCAACGACCGCCTGTTCAAGGCCCAGGGCTTTCGCACCGATCCCAGGCTGGTGATCGGCTACGCGTTCAACCAGTACCTTGCGCTGGAGGCCGGCTACTCCCACCTCGACGACCGGGGTTTCCACAAGCCGAACCCCTTCAATGCCAGGGAGATGGCGATCGATGAGGCCGTGGGAGCGGGCGTGCTTGGCGCCCGGAGCTATACCACCCATCTTGCTGCGAAGATCACCGTGCCGGTCAACGAGCGCTTGACCGCCTATGGCAAGCTGGGCGTCGCCCAGAGCGTGGTGAAGAACGATGGTTTCGTGACGCCGAACATGGCCGAAGCCCATGCCGGCGGCAAACCCGCCACGGCCTTCGGGAGCGAGGCCGGCACCGGCGCCTATGGCGCGCTTGGCGCGAAGTACAAGCTGGGCGACAAGGCGACGCTCAAGGGCGAAGTCATCATGAACGGCAGCGCCGACAAGTTCCGCAGCAATTCGAACGCCAGCGGCGTGCGCGGGAGCGTCGGCTTCGGCTTTTGATGGGACGCGGGGCGCCGTGCAGGCGCCCCGGAGTTGACAGGCCTTAGCCCAGCTTGGCCGCGTGCTCGCGGGTGGCGTGGAAGGTCAGCTTGGGCCAGCGTTCCTGGGTCAGGCGCAGGTTGACGCCCGAGGTGGCGAGGAAGGCCATGTTGCCGGCCGCGTCATAGGCGACCTGGTGGCCGAGCTGGTTCTCGAAGTCCGACAGGGCCTTCTTGTCGTCGCTCGACACCCAGCGCGCGCTCGAGATGCTGCTGCCCTCGAACACCGCATCGACGCCGTATTCGTTCAGCAGGCGGCTGGCTACCACCTCGAACTGCAGCACGCCGACCGCGCCCAGGATCAGGTCGGAACCCAGCACCGGCTTGAACACCTGCACCGCGCCCTCTTCGCCCAGCTGCTGCAGGCCCTTGTGGAGCTGCTTGACCTTCAGCGGATTGCGGATGCGCACGGTGCGGAACAGGTCCGGGGCAAAATACGGGATGCCGGTGAAGGTCAAGAGCTCGCCTTCGGAGAAGCTGTCGCCGATCTGCATGTTGCCGTGGTTCGGCAGGCCGATGATGTCGCCGGCGTAGGCTTCTTCGACCTGCTCGCGGCTCGAGGCCATGAAGGTCACCACCGACGACAATTTGACCTCCCTGCCCAGGCGCAGGTGCTTGACCTTCATGCCCTTCTCGAAACGGCCCGAGCACACGCGCAGGAAAGCGATACGGTCGCGGTGCGCCGGGTCCATGTTGGCCTGGATCTTGAAGACGAAGCCGGAGAACTTCGGCTCGGTCGGCTCGACCGCGCGCACGGTGGCGTCGCGTTCGCGCGGGGCCGGGGCCCAGTCGACCAGCGCCGACAGGATCTCGCGCACGCCGAAGTTGTTGATCGCCGATCCGAAGAACACCGGCGTCTGCACCCCCGACAGGAAGCGCTCCAGGTCGAACACGTGCGAAGCGCCGTGCACCAGTTCCACTTCCATCTTGAGCTGCTCGATCTCGAGCGGGAACATCTCGGCCAGCTTCGGGTTGTCGATGCCCTTGACGATCTCGAAGGCGCCATCGGCCTTTTCCTCGCCGGCCTTGAACAGCATGATCTCGTCGCGCAGCAGGTGGTAGACGCCGCGGAAGTTCTTGCCCATGCCGATCGGCCAGGTCACCGGCGCGCACTCGATCTTGAGCACCGATTCCACCTCGTCGAGCAGCTCGAGCGGGTCGCGGGTTTCGCGGTCGAGCTTGTTCATGAAGGTGACGATCGGGGTATCGCGCATGCGGCAGACGTCGAGCAGCTTGATGGTCTGCTCTTCCACGCCCTTGGCCGCGTCGATCACCATCAGGGCCGAGTCGACCGCGGTCAGCACCCGGTAGGTGTCTTCCGAGAAGTCCTGGTGGCCCGGGGTGTCGAGCAGGTTGATCACGTGCTCGCGGAATTCGAACTGCATCACCGAGGACGCGACCGAAATGCCGCGCTGCTTCTCGATGTCCATCCAGTCCGAGGTCGCATGGCGGCCGCTCTTGCGGCCCTTGACGGTGCCGGCCAGCTGGATCGCGCCCGAGAACAGCAGCAGCTTCTCGGTCAGCGTGGTCTTGCCCGCGTCGGGGTGGGAAATGATGCCGAAGGTGCGGCGGCGCGCGACTTCGCGCGCGATCAGGGCGCCCGGCTTGCCTGCCGCGCCGGCGCTCGTATCAAGGGAGATCTCGTCGGCGTTCTCGTTGCCGGGTGCTGCGGTATCGGTGGACATGGTCTCGGGCCGTGGATTGATGCAAAACCGGCGATTTTACCGGGTACGGCGCGGCTTGTGTGGACGGCGCGCATCAGGCCGCCCTCCTTCCCACCTCTTTGTCAGCAATTTGACAGCTTCAATGTTTATACTGGGCAACATTTATAGTTCCGTGAGGAAATAATGATTTCCCCAAGCTTTCGGCACCGGCGCGGCTTCACCCTGGTCGAACTGATGGTGGCGGTCGCCATCGTCGGCATTCTGACCGCGATCGCCCTGCCCTCGTACAACCAGTACGTGGTGCGCAGCAAGCGCGCCGCCGCCCAGTCCTACCTGATGGAGCTGAGCCAGGCCCAGGCCCAGTACATGGCCGACAGCCGCAGCTACGCCGCCACGCCCGGCGAGCTGGGCATCACGCCGCCAGGCGCGGTCACCGCCAAATACCAGGTCACGATCACCCTGGTGGAAGGGCCGCCGCAGGGCTATACGATCACCGCCACGCCCTTGGCGGGCTCGACCCAGGCGGCGGACGGCGCCCTGAGCATCAACCAGGCGGGCGTGCGCACGCCGGCCGGCAAATGGTAAGCCGGGATCGCCAGCGCGGCGTCACGCTGCCCGAGTTGATGACGGCGCTGGCCGTGATGGCGATCCTGGGCGCGGTCGCGGCCCCCGCCTACGGCAACTGGGTGGCCGCCATGCGCGCGCGCAGCACCGGCACCGACCTGCACACCGCCTTGCTCCTGGCGCGCAGCGAGGCGATCAAGCGCAACGCCGAGGTCACGCTGGCTCCTGGCGCCGGCGGCTGGATCGCCGGCTGGAGCATCGCCGCGCCGGGCGCCGCCGGCCGCCCGCTGCACAGCCACCCCGCGCCCAGCGTGGCCCGCATCACGGGGCCCGAGCGCGTCACCTACCTGGCCAACGGCCGTGTCAAGGGCACCAGCCTGCCGAGCTTCGAGATCGCCGGCAAGAGCGGCGCCGAACTGCGCTGCGTCAAGGTCGACCTGTCGGGGCGCCCGAACCAAACCCAGTCCGCCTGCTGATGCCATGAAACGATTGCATTCCCTCCCCCCACGGCTTCGCGCACGCGGCGTGGGCCTGGTCGAAGTCCTGATCACGATGGTCGTGCTCGCTTTTGGCCTGCTGGGCCTGGCGGCCTTCCAGGCCAAGGCCCACGTCGGCACCATCGAGTCCTACCAGCGCGCCCAGGCCGCGGTGCTGCTGCAGGACATGCAGGCGCGCCTGTCTGCCAACGGCGCCCAGGCCGGCGACTACGTCACCGCGGCGCCGCTCGGCACCGGCAGCACGCTGAGCACGGACTGCGCCGCGGCGGCCGGCAAGGACCGCGACCTGTGCGAGTGGAACCTGGCCCTGAAGGGCGCGGCCGAACAGCGCGGCGGCAACAACGCCGGCGCCATGCAGGGCGCGCGCGGCTGCGTCGAACTGGTGCGCGCCGAAAACACGGCCGTCGGGGTCTGCACGCCGGCGGTCTATCTCGTCACCGTGGCATGGCAGGGCATGCACGCGACCAAGGCCCCGGCCCAGGCCTGCGGCAAGGACCTGTACGGCCCGGACACCCACCGCCGCACCGTATCGGCGCGCGTCGCCGTCGGCCTGCCGGGATGCTCTTGAACCCGGCACAGGAGAACAGCATGCGTCCCCTTCCTTCAATAGGCCGCGCGCGCGGCTTTTCGCTGGCCGAACTGATGATCGCCTCGGCCCTGGGCCTGGCGATCCTGGCCGGCCTGTCCACGATGTTCGTGAAGAATACCCGCGCCCAGCAGGAAATCGAGCAGGCGCACCAGCAGGTCGAGAACGGCCGCTACGCGATCGACGTGCTGGGCGTGGACTTGCGCAACGCCGGCTACTACGCCGAATTCGACCCGACCGTGCTGGCCAACCCGGCCGCCCTGCCGGCCCTGTGCGCCGCCAGCCTGGACGAACTCAAGGCCGGCCTGGTGCTGCCGGTCCAGGGGCTGGACGCCGGCGCCACGCTGCCGTCCTGCCTGAGCGACGTGCGCCGCGGCACCGACGTGCTGGTGGTGCGCCGCACCGCCACCTGCATCGCCGGCGTCGGCAACTGCGCCCCGCTGTCGAACGGCGGGCCGTTCTTCCAGGCTTCGCTGTGCAGCAACGCCACCGAACTCGATTCGCCCAACGTCGCCGACTTCTACGCGCTCAGCCTGTCGGAGGTCAACCTGAACCGCCACCAGCGCGACTGCAGCCCGGTCGCCGGCAGCGGCACCCTGGCCGCCAAGCGGCGCTACCTGACCCATATCTATTACGTGGCCAACAACAACCGCGCCGGCGACGGCATCCCCACCCTCAAGCGCCTCGAACTGGGCAGCACCGGCCAGGCCCCGACCTGGAACACCGTGGTGCCGCTGGCCGAAGGGATCGAGAACCTGCAGGTCGAGTATGGCCTCGACCTGGCCAAGGACGGCGTGGCGGACCTCACCACGGCCGACCCATCCGGCGCCAACGGCTGCGCCAGCGCGGCCTGCGCGGTGAGCAACTGGCGCGCCGCGGTCGCGGTCCGCATCCACGTGCTGGCGCGCAATACCAAACCCAGCCCCGGCTACGTCGACCGCAAGCGCTACACGCTCGGCCTGGATGCCGACGGCGAACCCCACACCATCGCTGCCGCCGAAGACGCCTACAAGCGCCACGTGTTCCAGACCCAGGTGGCGCTGCCCAACCCGGCCGGCAGGAGGCTGCCATGAGCAAGCTCGCCAGCCCGCGCCGCCAGCGCGGCGTCACCCTGATCACCGCCCTGGTCCTGCTGGTGCTCCTGACCCTGGTCGCGCTGACCACCTTCAACGTCGGCAAGTCGAACCTGCAAATCGTCAGCAACATGCAGCAGCGTGACGAAGCGGCGGCGGCGGCGCGCGAAACCATCGAGGAAGTGATCAGCAACACCCGGTTCACCGTCACCCCCAAGCACGTGCTGGCCAGCCCCTGCGGCGCCGACAACCAGCGCTGCGTCGACACCAACGGCGACGGCAAGGACGACGTGCGGGTGAAGATCGCGCCGAGCCCGAAATGCGTGAAGGCGCCTGTGATCAAGAACACCGCGCTCGACCTGGCCAAGGCGGAAGACCAGGTGTGCAGCATGGGCAGTTCGCAGAGCTTCGGCGTGGCCGGCGCCGTCGACGGCAATTCGGCCTGCGCCGACAGCATCTGGGAAATCAGCGCCGAGGCCACCGACATGGAGACCGAAGCCCAGGTCACGGTCACCCAGGGCGTGGCCGTGCGCGTGGCGCGCGACGACGTCACCAACAATTGCCCCACCACTTGAGCCGCCGAGAAGGATTCACCATGTTCCGCACCACGCAACTCTTTTCCCGTCCGGCCGCCCTGCGCCTGGGCCTCGGGCTGGCGGGCTGCCTGTCGCTGCTGTCGCTGCTGCCGGCGCCGGCGCAAGCCGACGACATCGACATCTTCACCGGCGCCTCGGCCGGCGCCAGGCTCAATCCGCGCATCCTCATCGTGCTCGACAACACCTCGAACTGGGCGCGCCAGAACCAGAAATGGCCGGGCGGGATCACCCAGGGCCAGTCGGAGGTGAACGCGATCAAGCGCGTCGTGGCCGAGCTCGACGGCTCGGTGAGCCTGGGCCTGATGGAGTACGTCACCGGCGGCAACGCCAACGACGATGGCGGCTTCATCCGCTATGCGGTCCAGCCGATGGACGAAGACAACCGCGGCGCGATCAGCGCCCACTTGACCACGATCTTCAACAACATCAACAGCCCGGACGAGAAGCGCAACTCGAATACCCCGTACGGCAACCTGATGTACGACGTGTACAACTACTTTGCCGGCGCCAATTCCTATTCGCCGGGCGCCACGCTGGCGAGCAAGGCCGACAGGAACGGCTACACCACCGCCTTTTCCCGCTTCAAGTCGCCGCTCACCCTCGACAACCTGTGCGGCAAGAGCTTCGTCATCTTCATCGGCAACCCCAACGCCAGCGGCCCGGCCAAGGACAGCGCCGCCAACACCGCCCTGCTGAACACGCTCAACGGCCAGCCGGTCACCCAGCTCGGCCTGCCGAACTTCAGCACCAAGAGCTTGAGCACCTCGACCACGGTGGGCACGACCAGCGCCTGCTATGGCAGCGCCACCGCGGCCGCCTCCGCCCTGCCGTCCTTCAGCGCCGTCTGCGACGGCTACACCGAAGGCTGCAAGATCGGCAATGCGGTTCCCAGCGATGCCGGCGTGTGCACCACCGGCAACAGCCGCTACAGCGTGGTCGCCACCGACATCGAGATCACCAACACCCCGACCGGCACCTTCAGCACCGACACCGGCCCGCGCAATGCCGACGAGTGGGCGCGCCTGCTGCACGACCGCGGCATTGCCATGCCGAGCGGCAGCATCCGCCCGAACGTGACGACGTATACGATCGACGTCCATAACGCCCAGCCGAACGCCGAGCACACCTCGCTCCTGCTGAGCATGGCGCGCGCCGGCGGCGGCAAGTATTTCCTGGCCAGGAACGAGGATTCCATCGTCGACGCGCTCAGGGAGATCCTGATCGAGATCCAGGCGGTCAACAGCACCTTCGCCTCGACCAGCCTGCCGGTGAATGCCACCAACCGCTCGCAGAACGAAAACCAGGTCTTCATCGGCATGTTCCGCCCCGACAAGAAGGCCAAGCCGCGCTGGTTCGGCAACCTCAAGCGCTACCAACTGATCGACAACAACGGCAACATCGACCTCGGCGACGTCAACGGCAAGGTGGCCGTGAATACCGTCACCGGCTTCGTCACGCCCTGCGCGGCCAGCTACTGGACCACCGATAGCGGGAGCTACTGGGACGGCCTGGGCATCGATCCGGCCCCGCTCGGCACCTGCGATCCCAAGGTGTTCCAGCCGTATTCCGACCTGCCGGACGGTCCCTTCGTGGAAAAAGGCGCGGCCGCGCAGGTACTGCGCCAGGGCAATGGCGCGGCCAACGGCGCGCAAACCCAGGTGGTGAACCGCAAGGTGCTCACCCACACCGCGGCCGGCCTCGCCGCCCTCACCAGCGCCAACAGCGGCATGGCGGCCGACCTGGTCAGGTTCATCCGCGGCGAGGACGTCACCGGCGAGAAAGGCACGGTCAATGCCAGCACCACCCGCCCCTCGATCCACGGCGACGTGATCCATTCGCGTCCGCTGCCGATCAACTACGGCGGCAAGCAGATCGACGGCGAGAATGTCGGCGTGACCGTGTTCTACGGCGCCAACGACGGCACCCTGCGCGCCATGAACGCGGATACCGGCGTCGAGCGCTGGGCCTTCGTGGCGCCGGAATTCTTCCCGCGCCTGTCGCGCCTGATGAGCAACACCCCGCTGGTCGCTTATCCGGACATGCCCGAGATGGACATCGCGCCGACCCGCAAGGACTATTTCTTCGACGGTTCGACCGGCGTCTACCAGAATGCGGACAGCTCGCAGGTGTGGATATTCCCGACCATGCGCCGCGGCGGACGCATGATCTACGCCCTCGACGTCAGCAAGCCGCAGTCGCCGGCGTTCAAGTGGAAGGCCGGTTGCCCGAACCTGAACGACGACACCGGCTGCACTGCCGGCATGGCGGGCATCGGCCAGACCTGGTCGACGCCGAGCGTGGCCTTCGTCAAGGGCTACCGCAACGGCGCCGCGCCGCTGCTGGTGGTGGGCGGCGGCTACGACGGCTGCGAGGACGCCGACAGCCGGGCGCCGGCCTGCAGCAAGGCCAAGGGCGGCGTGATCTACGTCCTCGACGCCGCCAGCGGCGCGCTGCTGCGCAGCTTCCCCACCGCGCGCCCGGTGGCGGCCGACGTCGCGCTGGTCGACATCGACAACGACGCCATGCCCGACTATGCCTACGCGGCCGATACCGGCGGCGGCCTGTACCGGGTGGACTTCGTGGACGCGAGCCGCAGCGCGCTGGCGAGCAGCGCCTGGACCAGCCGCAAGGTGGCCGGGACCAGCGGCGGCGGCCGCAAGTTCCTGTTCGCGCCGGCGGTGCTGGCGGCCCCGGACCACGTCTACGTGGCGATCGGCAGCGGCGACCGCGAGCATCCGCTGGCCAGCCAGTATCCGTTCAAGGAGGTCACCAACCGCTTCTACGTCTACAAGGACAGCCTGGCGGCCGGTGCGGGCACCGAGGCGGTCGACCTCGACGCGCTGGAAAACTACAGCGCGAGCGCGCGCAACACCTGCTCGAACGCGGCGATCCTGCCCGCCAGCAGCCTGAAAGGCTGGTTCATGGACCTGAACGAGAACGGCCAGGGCGAGCAGGTCGTGACCTCGGCGCTGATCGCCGGCGGCATGGTGACCTTCAGCACCAACCGCCCGATCCCGCCGCTCGCCGGCACCTGCTCCACCACCCTCGGCGAAGCGCGCGGCTACTGGGTCAACCTGCTCAACGGCTCCGGCGCGATCGGCGTGAACGGCACCTGCGGCGGCCAGCGTTCCTCGGCCTTCGTGGGCGGCGGCCTGCCCCCGTCCCCGGTGCTGGCCACCGGCGTGCCGGTCACGGTCAACGGCAAGCCGCAGGCGACCACGGTCGTGATCGGTGCGGTACAGCGCAGCGCCGGCGCCAGCGTGGCGATCGCCCCGCAAAAAATCCGCCCGAGCATCAACTCGCGGCGCAAGCGCAGCTACAGCTATACCTCGGGCGCCGACTGAGCTGCCAGACGGCGTTCACGGGGAAAGCGGACCGCGACCCGCAGTCCGCGCCCCCCAGCGCCTTCCGCGAGATCGACACGCGCGCCGTGCGCGGCGGCGATCTCGCGCACGATGGCCAGGCCGAGGCCCGAGCCCTCGCCGTGCTGGTCGAGCCGCACGAAGCGCTGGAACACCTGGGCCCGTTTTTCCGCCGCGATTCCCGGTCCCGAATCCTCGACCGCGAACAGCACGCCCTCCGGCGTGCTGCGGCACTGCACCGTGACCCTGCCCCCGGCGGGCGTGTAGCGCAGCGCATTGTCGACCAGGTTGTCGACCAGGTCGCGCAGCATGTGGCGCTCCCCTTCCAGCCAGCCCGGTTCCAGCTCGAAGCCAAGGTCGATCTCCTTGCGCAGCGCGCGCTCGACGAACGACTGGACCGACTCGGCCACGACGCTCGATAGGTCGAGCGCGGCGAAGCGCGCCTGCGCGAAGCGCTCCGGGCCGGCGCGTTCGAGCGCGAGCAGCTGATTGGCCTGGCGGATCATGCGCTCGTTGGCCTGCAGCAGCAGCTCGACGGTGCGCACGGTCTCGGGATCGTCGCGATGGCGGCCGGCCAGCCATTCCAGCTGCAGGCGCAGCCCGGCCAGCGGGGTGCGCAGCTGGTGCGCGACGTTGGCGCGGAAGTCGTCCTGGGCCCGGGCGCCGGCGGCGATACGTTCCAGCAAGGCATTGAAGGCGCTGACCAGCGGCAGCAGCTCGCGCGGCATGCCGTCGTCTGCCAGCGGCGCCAGGTCGTGGCTGCCGCGCGCGTCGAGCCGGGCGCGCAGGCGCGCCAGCGGCGCCAGGCCGTTACCGACCGAGAACCACACCAGGCCGACCAGCGCGAGGCTGAACACGACTTCGAGCAGCACCAGGGCGCGCACGATCGCCGAGCGGACCTGCTGGCGCTGGCTGAGGGTGCGCGCCACCCCCACCTCGACCGGACCGCCGGTTCCCGGCACCAGCAGGCTGGCGACCCGCACCGGATGCCCGTGCATGCGGTCGTCGCGCACCGCTTCGCCGCCGCTGCGGCGCGGGAAGGCGGGGTCGCCCGCCAGCACCTTGCCGGCGGCATCGCGCACCACGAACCAGCTGGCGTCGGGCGAGCCTGCGCCCAGCACCCGTGCGGCTCCGGGCAGGTCGGCCGGCAGGTCGACCGCCGCGCCGCCGGGGCGCACGCGGGTGGCCAGGCCGGTGGCGGCGTCCAGCAGGCCCTGGTCGAACGCGCGCTGGGCCGGGGTCCAGGCCAGCAGGTAGGTGAGGCTGGCGGCCAGCAGGTTGAAGATCAGGATCGGGGCGACCAGCCACTTCAGCAGGCGCAGGCGGATGCTGCTCATGGGCAGCCTAGTTCCCTGCCTCGAGCAGGTAGCCGAAGCCGCGGATGGTGCGAATGGCCACCCCCGCGCCATCGAGCTTCAGGCGCAGGCGCGAGACGTAGACCTCGACCGCGTTGAGGGTCAGGTCCTCGCCCCAGGGGGCGATGGCGTCGATGATCTGCTGCTTGGACACTACGCGGCCGGCGTGTTGCAGCAGGTATTCGAGCACGCCCCATTCGCGCACCGACAGCTCGAGGGCGCGCTCGCCGACGCGCGCGCGGCGGGTGCCGCTGTCGAGCGTGAGCCGTCCCAGCCCGACCTGGCCGGGCGGCGGGGCGAAGCGGCGCGCCAGGGCGCGGATGCGCGCCACCAGTTCCGGGGTGGCGAAGGGCTTGACCAGGTAATCGTCGGCGCCGGCTTCCAATCCGCGCACCCGGTCCTCGATGGCATCGCGGGCGGTCAGGAGCAGCACCGGGGTGGCGCTGCCGCGCTCGCGCAGGCGGCGCAGCACTTCGAAGCCGTCGATGCCGGGCAGGCCGATGTCGAGCACCACGACCGCGGGCTGGCGGCCCTGCAGCCGGACGTCGGCCGCCAGGCCGTCCTGCAGCAGTTCGACCTGCATGTCCTGGGCCTGCAAGGTGCGCACCAGAGCGTCCGACAGCACGGCATCGTCTTCGACCAGCAGCAAAAGCAGGGGCATCGTCGTGGGGAGGCGAAAGGAAAGCCACATTATGCGCGAAACAGGCACACGAGCGTTTCCCCAGCATAAGAAAAAAGAGATGACAGAGCGGCATCCCTCCAGTAGGACTGGACTTACAAAACATCATGCGGCAAGCCTACACAGGTGCGACTGCCAGTCTTATGTTCGCCAACAGACTATAGCTTTATTGTTCACACATCGCGATGAGGAAACGAAAACAAGCCCTCGGAGAGTCGCAACCCGACGCACGTTAGAGATAAGAGGACAGAAAATGAACAACACTCAACTTGGTGGTACGCAAAAAGCGCAGCACAAGATCCCAGCCACGAGTGAGACTGTGAAAGCCGCGTCCCGCCCCGTTGTCAGCTACAGCGGCACCCAGCAGAACGAACTGCTTGGCGCCCTGCCTCGCCAAGACCTGGAAACCCTGTTCGAGCACCTGGAACTCGTTCCTCTGCCATTCGGCAAGGAGTTGTTCGAGTATGGCAGCAAATTGGAATACGTGTATTTTCCGACGACCGCAATCGTGTCGCTGCTGTATGTGATGGAAGACGGCGCCACCACCGAGATCGCGGTGGTCGGCCACGAAGGCGCGGTCGGCGTGTCGCTGTTCATGGGCGAACGCGCTACCTGCAGCGCCGTGGTCCAGAGCGCCGGCTACGGCTACCGCCTGAAGACCCAGTTCCTGCGTGACGCCTTCGCCAAAGGCGGCGCCCTGCCCCAGCTGTTGATGCGCTACACCAACGCGCTGTTCGCCCAGATGGCCCAGAACGCCGTCGGCGGCCGCCATAGCTCGATCGAACAGAAACTGTGCCGTTGGCTGCTCGACCGCCTGGACCGTTCGGCCAGCAACGAGCTGAAAGTGACCCAGGAACTGATCTCGATCATGCTGGGCGTACGCCGCGAAAGCATCACCGCCGCCGCCGGCAAGCTGCAGGACGAAGGCCTGATCCAGTACCGCCGCGGCAACATCACTGTCCTCGACCGTGCCGGCCTGGAAGAATATGCGGGCGAATGCTACAAGGTCGCCAAGTCGGAATACGACCGCCTGCTCAGCGACGTGGCGCGCTGATCAAGGATCGACCGGCGCCCCATCGGGCGCCGCTCTCGAAGCAGCTTGTACGTTACTCGACGCCGTCCCGATCGACAGGGGCGGCGTTGTCGTTTCCACGCCAGCCGCGAGCGGCGCCGTAAAAGCCGGCGCGCCCTCGCCGCCTGGCGACGCCGCCGGAATCCAGGCGCGCACGCAGGTGCCGATGCCATTCACGCCGGGCGCCACCTCCAGGCTTCCGCCCAGCAGCAAGGCGCGCTCGCGCATGCCCAGCAGGCCGTGCGACTTCGACTTGGCCATGGCATCGGGAGGAATGCCGATGCCGTCATCGGTGATCTCCAGCTCCCAGCCGTCCGGCTCGCGCGTCAGGTTGACGATCACGGTGCGCGCCTTGGCGTACTTGGCGATATTGTTCAGGGCTTCCTGGGTGATGCGGAACAGCGCGATGGCCTGCATCGGGCCGGCCCGGTCGGCTTCGGCATCGATCAGCGCGTCGCAGTCGAGCGCGGTCACGCGCGCGTAGTCGGCGCAATAGCTCTGCAGCGCAGCCGACAGGCCCATGTTGTCGAGCAGGCTGGGGCGCAGGTTCTCGATGATGCGGCGCTTGAGCTGGACGGTGTCGACCAGGGTTTTGCGCGCCCGGCCCAGCATCGCCACCAGTTCCGGATGCGAACCCTTGAGCTGCTCGCTGACGCTGGTCATGTCCATGCCGATGGCCGTCAGGTTGGCGCCCATCTCGTCATGCAACTCGCGCGCCAGGCGCGACTTTTCTTCTTCCGAGACCCGGATCAGGTGGCGCGACAGCACCGACAGTTGCTCGGTGCGCTCGGCCACGACGGCTTCGAGGCTGTCGTTGGTCTGCTGCAGCGCACGCTCGGCTTCCAGGCGCAGGCCGAAGCTGCGCTGCACCAGGTTATAGAACAGCAGCAGCACCAGGATGGCGGCGGCATTGATGCCGACTCCGAGCAGCACCGTGCGGCGCGTCTGTTCGTAGAAGGCAGCGGTACGGCTGGCCAGCAGTTCGTTCTGCTCGCGCGTCATGATCACCACCTGCAGGCGAATCTCGTCCATCTGGCCGCGCTCGTCGGCGGCGGCCGAGATCGCGACAATGTCGACCAGTCCGCCGCGGCGGTAGACTTCGAGGGCCTGGTGCATCAAACCGAGCTTGCGCTGCACCAGGTTACGCAACTGGGCCAGGTTTCTGGTTTGCGAGGGGCTGTCGGCCAGTAGCACGCCCAGGGCGCGCAACTGGTTGTCGATCTGCTGGGGCGCCGCGTGCAGCGGCCCGAGGTTGACTTCCGAGCCGGACAGGAAATAGCCGCGCAGGCCGGTCTCGGCATCGGTGACCAGGAGGTTCAGGTACTGGAGTTCGTCGGTGACGCGGGCGGTCTGGGCCTGCAGGGCGTTGGCGGCGCGCAGGTCGTCGAGGTTTCGGACCAGGAAGACCGCGTTGATGACCAGGATGACGACACAGGCCACGCACAACAGGGTCTTGGAAAGCGGCAGGCCGCGCAGCCGCTTGCCATCGAAGGCAGTGGAAAAGTACATGAGCTTCCTTTCGCGCAACTAACGCCGTCCGGGCCGATTATAGTCGCGTTAGCTCGACAGTGCAGTGCGGACCGTGTGGTAACGACGCTGACGCGGTGCCAGCCTTGTTAATGGATGCGCAGATGCTGGGTGGCTGACACCTCCCAGTGTGCGTCAGGACGCGGCGGTATGCAATACAAATGTTGCACAGGGGCGAATTTTTTGTAAGGTTTGGAAACAATTGTTGGCTGGCAAGGTCGCAGCCGGGAAGAACGGGAAGGCGGGGGACACGCGCCGGCGGGCCGGCGCGTCGGGGAGCAGCTCAGTCGAGCAGGTTGTTCTTCATGGCGTAATAGGTCAGGTCGCTGTTCGACTGCAGGCCCATCTTTTCCATGATGCGGGTCCGGTAGGTGGACACGGTCTTGATCGACAGTGACAGGGCATTGCCGATGTCCGACACGGTCGCCCCCTTGGCCAGGCGCAGGAAGACCTGGAACTCGCGGTCCGACAGTTCGGTGTGCAGGGCCGTGTTGGGGTCGCGGTCGAAACTCTGGGCCAGCAGTTCGCCCACGGTCGAGCTCACGTAACGGCGGCCCTGGTAAACGGTGCGCACCGCGGTCTTGAGCTCGTCGGCTTCGCATTCCTTGTTCAGGTAGCCGTTGGCGCCCATCTTGAACAGGTTCAGCGCGTACTGCTGCGCCGGATAACCGGACAGGATCAGCACCGGCAGGTTGGGCTGGCCCTGGCGAATGGTGCGCAGGATATCGATGCCGCTCTGGTCCGGCATGGCGATGTCGAGCAGGAGGACGTCGCAGATTTCGCGGCGTGCGATATCGAGGGCCTCCCGTCCGGTGGCGCCTTCGGCAACGACTTCGAACTCGCCCGACGACGAGAAAATCTGCTTGAACCCTGCTCGTACTATTTGGTGATCGTCACAAATGGCAACGCGTATCATTGTCTTCCCTTAAATTTTCCCTTTTCAGGAAAGTGCCAGGTCCGTGCAAACGCCCGGCTTGCATGCATATATAAGCATGACCGCAAGTGACATTCTATCACTACGGCGCGGGGCATCAAGGCACACACTTGCTGAGTTATGCGCGGTGCGCATCAACACAGCCGCGCAGCGGGTTATTTGACGAATTTGATGAGCGCACCGCATCAGGAAGCCCGGCAAGCGCAAACGGCGCGGCGCGACCGGGCGCGCCCGACGCCTCAGGCAGCGCTGGCGCTGCGGCCGTGCTTCAGGAGCGCAAGGATGTCCAGCAACTCGGCCCGGACCATCTCGACATCGACGGTGGGCGCGGCCGGCACCATCTCGACTTCGTCGGCTTCGGCCACCGCATGGCCGCGGCCGTCGAGGCGATTGCGCGCCCCGCTGATGGTAAAGCCCTGCTCGTAGAGCAGCTCGCGGATGCGGCGGATCAGCAGCACTTCGTGGTGCTGGTAATAACGGCGGTTACCTCGGCGTTTGACCGGCTTCAGTTGGGTAAATTCCTGTTCCCAGTAGCGCAACACATGCGGTTTGACCCCGCACAAATCGCTCACTTCACCAATCGTGAAATAGCGCTTGGCCGGGATCGGCGGCAGCACCACGGGTTCAGGCTTGTTCGGTCGTTCGCTCATCTATCACTCAAGCAGCTCGGGCCAGCGAGTTACTCGGGGGATTAGTCTCCTCGACCATTCCCTTGAGCTTCTGACTGGCGTGGAAAGTCACGACGCGGCGCGCCGTGATCGGGATCTCTTCCCCGGTTTTCGGATTGCGGCCCGGCCGCTGCGGCTTGTCGCGCAACTGGAAGTTGCCGAAGCCCGACAGCTTGACGGCCTCGCCGCGCTCGAGCGCGTTACGGATTTCGTCGAAGAAGGTCTCGACCATGTCCTTGGCTTCGCGCTTGTTCAGGCCGACCTGCTCGAACAGCAGTTCGGCCAGCTCGGCCTTGGTCAGGGTCGGCAGGTCCTTCTCTGCTTCCTTCCGCATCCGCGCCACTTGCGTCGCGCGATGCAGATCGGCCGCCAGCGCTTCCTGGAACACGGCCGAATCAACGTCGTTGTTATTAATTTTGAAGCCCACCCTTCAAGAAACGATGTTTTGGAACGATGTGAAGCGCTTCGCCGCCGCGTTCCGCTGGAACGCCGCGGCCAGGCACGTCATGCACGCAGCTTTGCGCCGACTTTTTCTTGTGCCGCACGGGCCACGGCCGCCATGATGGCGTCCACCGCGTCGTCCTGCAGCGTCGATTGAGTATCTTGCAAGCCAAAGCGGAAAGCAAGGCTTTTTTCATCCGTCTCCAGGCCCTTGCCGCGGTATTCATCAAACAAAACAACGGCTTGCACGATCTTTCCGCCAGGATTCGAGGCGATCTCGGCGTGGAAGGTATCGAGCACTTCCTGGGCCGAGACGCCCTGCTTCACCACCAGCGCCAGGTCGCGGGTTGCCCCCGGGAACTTGGAAATCTCGCTGTACACGGGCACGTGGCGTTGGCGCAGCGCCTCCGCATCGACTTCGAACACGACCGGCGCCTGCGGCAGGTCGTACTTCTGCAGCCAACGCGGGTGCAGCTCGCCGATGAAGCCGATTTGCTTGCCATCCAGTTCGACGATGGCGCTGCGGCCCGGATGCAGGGCCGGATGCTCGCCTTTCACGAAGCGCGGCACGCGTGGTGCGAGCAGCGCTTCCAGGTCGGCCTTGACGTCGAAGAAGTCCACCGCGCGGGTCTTCTCGCCCCACTGCTCGTCATTGACCGGGCCATAGGCCATGGCGGCGACACGCTTGGGCTGGTCGAAACCGGCAACCGACAGCGGGCCGTCCTGGGCTTGCGGGTTACGCTTGAACACGGCGCCGACTTCGAACACGCGCACGCGCCCGGCCTTGCGGTTGACGTTGTAGCGCACGTTGGCCAGCAGGCTGCCCACCAGGTTCGAGCGCATCACGCTCATCTGGCTGGCGATCGGGTTCTGCAGGCGGATCGGATCCGCGTTGGCGGCGAAGTCCTGTTCCCACTGGGCTTCCACGAAGCTCATGTTCACGGTTTCCTGGTAACCCAGGTCGGCCAGTTGGTGACGGATCGCGAACAGCGAGCGGGTGTTTTCCGGCTCGATCAGCATCGCGGTCGGCGCCACCGGCGGACGGGTCGGGATGTTCTCGAAGCCGTACACGCGCGCCACTTCCTCGATCAGGTCTTCCTCGATCTCGATGTCGAAGCGGTAGGACGGCGAGCTCACCTGGAACACACCTTTTTCAAACGTGAACGGCAGCTGCAAGCGGGTGAAGATGTCGGCCACCACCTCGTCGGTGAGCGGCACGCCGATGACTTTCGCGGCGCGGGCGGTGCGCATGGCCACCGCCCTGGGCTGCGGCAGGTTGACGGCCTGGTCGTCGACCGGGCCGACTTTGGTGTCAAGGGTGCCGCAGATCTCGACGATCAGCGCGGTGATGCGCTCGAGGTGCTCGACGGTCGTCGCGTAGTCGACGCCGCGCTCGAAGCGGTGCGCCGCGTCGGTCGAGAAGTTGTACTTGCGCGCGCGCCCCTGGATGGCGTTCGGCCACCAGAAGGCGGCTTCCAGGTAGATGTCGACCGTATCCAGGGTGACGGCGGTGGAGTCGCCGCCCATGATGCCGGCCAGCGATTCGATTTGCCTGTCGTCGGCGATCACGCCGACCCACTCGTCGACCTCGACGGTGTTGCCGTTCAGGAGCTTGAGTTGCTCGCCCTTCCTGCCCCAGCGGATATCCAGGCCGCCGTGGATCTTGGACAGGTCGAACACGTGCGAAGGACGGCCGACTTCCAGCATCACGTAGTTCGAGATGTCGACCAGCGCCGACACGGATCGCTGGCCGCTGCGCTCGAGGCGCTGCTTCATCCAGTCCGGGGTCGCCGCGCGGGCGTTCAGGCCGCGGATGACGCGGCCCGAGAAACGGCCGCACAGGTCCGGCGCCGAGATCCTGACCGGCAGGGTTTCGTCGCTGTTGACGCTTACCTGCTTCGTCGTCGGCACGTGCAGCGGGGCGCCGGTCAGGGCCGCCACTTCGCGCGCCACGCCCAGCACCGACAGGCAGTCGGCCTTGTTCGGGGTCAGCTTGATGGTGAACTTCAGATCGTCCAGGCCGAGGTAGTCGCGGATGTCGGCGCCAACCGGGGCGTCCGCCGGCAGCTCCATCAGGCCGCTGCCCTCTTCGGAGATTTTCAGTTCCTTGGCCGAGCACATCATGCCCTGCGACTCGACGCCGCGCAGCTTGCCGACCTTGATCGCGAAGGGCTTGCCATCGAGCCCCGGCGGCAGCACGGCGCCGGCCTTGGCGCAGATCGCCTTCATGCCGGCGCGCACGTTCGGCGCGCCGCAGACGATATTCAGGAGCGTGCCGGTGCCGACGTCGACCTGGCAGACGTTCAGGCGGTCGGCGTCCGGGTGCTTGGCGACTTCCTTGACCTCGGCCACCACCACGTTGGTGAAGGGCGGCGCGACCGCTTCCACTTCCTCGACTTCGAGGCCGGACATGGTCAAGAGGTGGGACAGCTCGCTGGAGGTCATCTGCGGATCGACCATGGAACGGAGCCAGTTTTCGGAGAATTGCATATTCTTTCTACCTCGTCAGCGCGTGACTTGTATTTATGACTGAGCGTACTGAATCAGCACCCGGATTAATTAAACTGCTTCAGGAATCGCAGATCGCCCTCGTAGAACAGGCGCAGGTCGTTGATCCCGTAACGCAGCATGGTCAGGCGCTCGAGGCCGGAGCCGAACGCGAAACCGATGAACCGTTCCGGATCCAGTCCGAAGTTGCGCACCACCGTCGGGTGCACCTGCCCTGCTCCCGACACTTCCAGCCAGCGGCCCTTGAGCGGACCGGAACCGAAGGCGATGTCGATCTCGGCCGACGGTTCGGTGAACGGGAAGTAGGACGGACGGAAGCGCACCTGCAGATCGTCGGTCTCGAAGAAGGCCCTAACGAAATTCAGGTACACACCCTTCAGGTCGGCAAAGGAGATGTCTTCGCCGATCCACAGGCCTTCGACCTGGTGGAACATCGGCGAGTGGGTGGCGTCGCTGTCGACGCGGTAGGTGCGGCCCGGCGCGATCACCTTGATCGGCGGGGTATGGGTGCGCGCGTAGCGCACCTGCATCGGGCTGGTGTGGGTGCGCAGCAGCAGCGGTTTGCCGGTGCTGTCATTGCCTTCGATGTAGAAGGTGTCCTGCATCGAACGGGCCGGGTGGTTTTCCGGGCTGTTCAGTGCGGTGAAGTTGGTCCAGTCGGTTTCGATCTCGGGGCCGTCGGCCACGTCGAAGCCGATCGAGCGGAAGATCTGCTCGACGCGTTCCCAGGTGCGCATCACCGGATGGATGCCGCCCTTGGCGCGGCCGCGGCCCGGCAGGGTCACGTCGATGGCCTCGAGATTGAGGCGCGCTTCCAGCTGGGCGTTGGCGAGGGCGTCGCGGCGGGCGGTCAAGGCCTGTTCGATTTTTTCTTTGGCGGCATTGATCAGGGCGCCCTGCGCCTTGCGCTGTTCAGGGTCGAGCTTGCCCAGGCCCTTCATCAGGTCGGTAATCTGCCCGGTCTTGCCCAGGTACTTGGCTTTTGCATTTTCGAGCGCGGCGGCGTCCGCGGCGGCGGTGAAGTCAGCCTGGGCCGAGGAGACGAGATCTTCCAGCGATTGCATGCTTGTTCTTTTCCTGTTTGGGTGGTGGCAGGAGCCACAATCAAAAACGGGGCACAAGGTTATCACCGTGTGCCCCGCTCTTTTTGCCCCGAGCTCAGTAAAGAGCCCAGAGCTGGTCTTGCTAGCTGACTGACTGGATTAGGCAGCCAGCTTGGCCTTGGCGGCGGTGACAATCGCGGCGAATGCCGGCTTGTCGTGCACTGCCATGTCGGCCAGGACTTTACGGTCCAGTTCAATCCCGGACTTCTTCAGGCCGTTCATGAAGGCGCTGTAGGTCATGCCGTGCGAACGCGATGCCGCGTTGATACGGGTGATCCACAGGGCGCGGAAGACGCGCTTCTTGTTACGACGGTCGCGGTAGGCGTACTGGCCAGCGCGCATGACTGCTTGCTTGGCAATACGGAATACCTTGCTGCGGCGGCCGCGGTAACCTTTGGCAAGTTCAAGGACTTTCTTGTGACGGGCACGTGCAGTAACCCCACGTTTTACTCGAGGCATGGTAGCTCCCTTTGTATATGATTAGTGAGATTAAGCGGAAGGCATCATGCGCAGGACGCTGGTGACGTCGGACGCATTGATGTTACGGGTGCCGCGCAGTTGACGCTTGTTTTTGGTGGTCTTCTTGGTCAGGATGTGACGCTTGAACGCCATACCCGACTTGACGGTACCACCCGGACGCACGCGAAAACGCTTCTTCGCGGAGCTTTTGGTTTTCATTTTTGGCATAGTATTCTGCCCTGTTACGGACAGCCTCTATACGACAGGATTGCAGGTGGCGGCAACGCCGCTCTTGGATGCCTGCTTTCACTTGTCTTGCAGCCGACGCCACTGCCTGCCGACTACAACCTGCTTGTTAAAAACAGGAACCGCAGATGATAGCACAGGTTTGCGGGGAATGGTTGCGGCGGGGATGGGCTTTTCATGGCAGGCCGGGATCCGATTCCCGTGCGTAGCGAGAACGCGGACCGTGCACGCTTGCAGAGCAAATGGGATTCCGGCCTGCGCCGGAACGACGTGCCGTACAGGCCAACGCGAACCGCACAAACGAAGACAGGCCGGGCCTGGCGCAGCTCACGCTGGCACCCGGACCGGCCCATCATCTGACGACGCGCGAAGCCCCTTGCGGGATTACTTCTTCTTCTTCGGCGCAACGATCATGATCATCTGGCGCCCCTCGAGCTTCGGGAACTGCTCGACCTGGCCGACCTCTTCCAGGTCGCCACGCAGGCGCTCGAGCATGCGCATGCCGATGTCCTGGTGCGCCATTTCGCGGCCGCGGAAGCGCAGCGTGATCTTGGTCTTGTCGCCGTCTTCCAGGAACTTGATGAGGTTGCGCAGCTTGATGCTGTAGTCGCCTTCATCGGTGCCCGGACGGAACTTGACTTCCTTGACCTGGATGATCTTCTGCTTCAGCTTGGCTTCGTGCGCCTTCTTCTGCTCGGAGTACTTGAACTTGCCGTAGTCCATCAGGCGGCAGACCGGCGGGACCGCGTTCGGCGCGATCTCGACCAGGTCGACGTTCTTTTCCTCGGCCATGCGGAACGCTTCCGCCAGGCTCACGATGCCCAGCGGTTCGTTGTCCACACCGTTCAGGCGCATTTCGGGATGGGTGATCTCGCCGTTGATGCGATGCTGTTTGTCAGTAGCTATGTCGTTTCCTTTGAAAGTATTGATTGAGGGCCGGGATTATTTCGCCTTGGCGGCAACTTCGCCAACCAGGCGCTCCACGAGCGCGTCGACCGGCATCACGCCGAGATCGACATTGCCGCGGGCACGCACGGCCACCGTATTTGCTTCACGTTCTTTATCGCCAACAACCAGAATGTACGGCAGTTTTTGGACAGAATGCTCGCGAATTTTATAAGTAATCTTCTCGTTCCGCAAATCAGCGTGAACGCGGATGCCCGCCGCGCGCAGCTTGGCTTCGACCTGCTTCACATAATCTGCTTGCGCATCCGAAATATTCAGGACGGCGACCTGCACTGGCGCCAGCCACAGCGGCAACGCGCCGGCGTAGTTCTCGATCAGGATGCCGATGAAGCGCTCCATCGAGCCGACGATCGCACGGTGCAGCATGACCGGCACCTTGCGGGCGTTGTCTTCCGCCACATATTCGGCGCCGAGACGCCCCGGCATCGAGAAGTCGACCTGCATGGTGCCGACCTGCCATGGACGGCCCAGGCTGTCCTTCAGGTGGTACTCGATCTTCGGGCCGTAGAAGGCGCCCTCGCCCGGCAGTTCGGTCCAGTCCACGCCGCAGCCGCGCAGGGCCGAACGCAGGGCTTCTTCGGCCTGGTCCCACACCTCGTCCGAACCGATGCGGTTTTCCGGACGCAGCGCGATCTTGACGTCGATATTGTCGAAACCGAAGTCCTCGTAGACCTTCATCGCCTGGGCGTGGAAGGCCACGACCTCGGGAGCAATTTGTTCTTCGGTGCAGAACACGTGGCCGTCGTCCTGGGTAAAGCCGCGCACGCGCATCAGGCCGTGCAGCGCGCCCGAGGACTCGTTGCGGTGGCACTGGCCGAATTCGCCGTAGCGCAGCGGCAGGTCGCGGTAGGAACGCAGTCCGGCGTTATAGATCTGCACGTGGCCCGGGCAGTTCATCGGCTTGAGGGCGTAGGTGCGGTGCTCCGACTCGGTCGTGAACATGTTTTCACGATAGTTGTCCCAATGGCCGGTCTTCTGCCACAGGGTGACGTCGATGATCTGCGGCGCCTTGACTTCGCTGTAGCCGGTGGTTTGATAGGTCTTGCGCATGTACTGCTCGACCTGCTGCCAGATGGTCCAGCCCTTCGGGTGCCAGAAGATCAGGCCCGGCGCCTCGTCCTGGAAGTGGAAGAAGTCCAGTTGCTTGCCGAGCTTGCGGTGGTCGCGCTTCTCCGCCTCTTCCAGCATGTGCAGGTACTGCTCCTGGTCTTCCTTTTTCGCCCAGGCGGTGCCGTACACGCGCTGCAGCATCTCGTTCTTGGAGTCGCCGCGCCAGTAGGCGCCGGCCAGCTTCATCAGCTTGAAGACCTTCAGCTTGCCGGTCGAGGGCACGTGCGGGCCGCGGCACAGGTCGGTGAAGCCGCCCTGCTCGTACAGCGACACGTCTTCGTTCGCCGGGATCGAGGCGATGATCTCGGCCTTGTAGTCTTCGCCGATCGATTTGAAGTAGGCGACGGCTTCGTCGCGCGGCAGCACCTTGCGGGTGACCTGCTGGTCCTTCTTGGCCAGTTCCGCCATCTTCTTCTCGATCGCCGCCAGGTCGTCCGGGGTGAACGGGCGCTTGTACGAGAAGTCGTAGTAGAAACCGTTCTCGATGACCGGGCCGATGGTGACTTGCGCTTCCGGGAACAGTTCCTTGACGGCGTGCGCCAGCAGGTGGGCGGTCGAGTGGCGGATGACCTCCAGTCCGTCGGGATCGCGGTCGGTGACGATCGCCAGGTCGGCGTCGTCTTCGATCAGGAACGAGGTGTCGACGACCTTGCCGTTGACCTTGCCGGCGAGCGCGGCCTTGGCCAGGCTCGGGGCGATGTTCTGGGCCACCTGGGCGACCGTCACCGGCCCTTCGAATTGACGGCTTGAGCCGTCCGGAAGTCGAACGTTGAGCATTGCTGTTCTCCATGTGGCGCGGCGCGCCGTGAAATATTGAAAATCTTGAAAGCTAAAAAGTGCGGACGAAAAAAAACGCGCACTAGGCGCGTTTTCTTCAGTGTTGTCGAGCTTCTTTGGACAAAAGACCACCGTACCGCGTCTAGCGATTCCCCCACAACCAGGTTGTAGTTCGCGGTGTCATAACCGTTTGTGCCTTTCTCGCCCTTACTGACGACAAGAGCGGAAAACCGTAGCTCCCCGCACTTATCTAAGATGTTCTGGTGGGCGGTGCAGAATTCGAATCTGCGACCCCTTGGATGTCGACCAAGTATTCTAACCAGCTGAACTAACCGCCCGATGCCGCCATTATAGGGAGCGCACCGCTCTTAGGCAAGGCTTGTCACGGAAAAAGTTTCCTGGCGAGCCCGCCTGCGCCTTGCCTTACACTAGCGACTTGCACAAATCACCATGCCGACCATGCCCGCCGACCACGCCGAGCCTTCTACCGAGCACCTGCACGCCCACCTCGACGGCGATGCGCGCCACACCCACGTCATCGAGGGGCGCAGCCAGGCCGCGTTGGCGATGGCGCTCGGCCTGACCCTGCTGTTCGCCGTCGTCGAGGTCTTCGCCGGCTTCATGTCGAACTCCCTGGCCCTGATCTCCGACGCCGGCCACATGGTGACCGACGCCGCCGCCCTCGGCCTGGCGCTGCTGGCCCAGGCCATCGCCAAGCGCCCGCCCTCCTCGCGCCATTCCTTCGGCTTCGTGCGCGCCGAAGCGCTGGCCGCCTTCGTGAACAGCCTGGCCATGCTGGCGCTGGTGGGCTGGATCGCCTGGGAAGCCGTACAGCGCCTGCTGCATCCGCAAGCCGTGCAGGGCGGCGTGGTGCTGGTGGTGGCCGCGATCGGCGCCTCGATCAACCTGCTGGTCGCCTGGATACTGTCGCGCGACAACCAGAGCATCAACACCCGCGCCGCCCTGGTCAACGTGATGGGCGACCTGCTCGGCTCGATCGCCGCGATCGCCTCCGGCGCCATCATCACCTTCACCGGCTGGGTGCGGGTCGACCCGATCCTGTCGATCTTCGTGGCCCTCCTGATCCTGCGCTCGACCAGCGGCATCCTGCGCGAGTCCTACCACTTCCTGATGGAGGCCGTGCCCCACGAGATCGACTACCTCGAGGTCGGCGCCGACCTGAAGGCGATCGAGGGCGTGCTCGACGTGCACGACCTGCACGTTTGGGACATGTCGCCCGGCCACCCTGCCCTGATCGGCCACCTGGAGATCGCCAGCCTCGAGCGCTGGCCGACCGTGCTGGCCGCGGTGCGCGCGATGCTGCGCGAAAAGCACGGCATCGACCACGTGACCCTGCAGCCGGAAGCGGCCGGCGGCAAGTCCTTGTAGGTCTCCTACCGGCCGTGTAAGCCCGTTCTTACCCGCGGCAGGCCGGCACGCCGATACGCGCCGCCCCGCGCGCACAGCATAATCCCCCCATGGATTGCTCCCGCACAGTATTCGACACCCTCATCATCGGCGGCGGCCCGGCCGGCCTGACCGCCGGCGTCTACCTGCGCCGCTTCACCCGCCACATCGCCCTGGTCGACAAGGGCAACAGCCGCTTGTCGTGGATTCCGGTCTCGCACAACTACCCCGGTTTTCCGGAGGGTATCAATGGCGTGCAGCTGCTCGAGAACCTGCGCGCCCAGCTGGCCAACTACGGCGGCAGCGTGATGCCGGGCGAGATCCGCGAGCTGCGCCTGGAAGACGGCGTGTTCGTCGCCGACTACACGCCCGCCGACGGCGGCGAGCCCTGCCAGATCCGCGCGCTGACGGTCCTCCTGGCCACCGGCGTGGCCGACGCCGGCATGCCCGTGGAGCGCTGGGACGAGGCGGTGCGCTGCGGCGCGGTGCGCCTGTGCCCGGTGTGCGACGGTTGGGACGTGATCGACAAGCGCATCGGCGTGGTCACCTCCGAGATCAATCCGGTCGGCCATGCCCTGTTCATGCGCACCTTCAGCGCCGACGTGCTGCTGTTCGAGCGCGGCCCGGTGTCCACCCTGAACGACGAGGACCGCCAGCGCCTGGCCGCCGCCAGTGTGCGCTACGTCGATTCGCCGCTGGCGGGCGTCAGCATGAGCGAGGACATGAAGCCGATCCTGCACACGAAGGACGGCGAAGACTACCACTGCGACGTGTTCTACCCGATGCTGGGCGAGAACGCGCGCTCCGACCTGGCCAGCGCGCTCGGGGCGGAAACCGTGGAATGCCGCAAGCTCGCGGTGGACGACCATTGCCGCACCTCGGTCCCGGGCCTGTTCGCGGTGGGCGACGTGACGCGCGGGCTGAACCAGATCGCGGTGGCGACCGGGCAGGCGGCGCTGGCGGCGACTACCATCCACAACATGCTGCCGTGGGCGCTGCGGCCGGCCCTGGATCAGGCCTCGGCCTCGCAGACCTGATCGCGCCCCGCGGACTTGGCCTGGTACAGGCGCCGGTCGATCCGGTCGAGGAAGACCTCGGCCCGATCCTGGCCACCCGGCACGATGGTGCCGATGCCGATGCTGACGGTCACCAGGCGGCCGACCCCGGAACGCGCATGCGGCAACTCCTTCTGGGCCAGCAGCCGGCGGCAGCGCTCGGCAACGTTGCGCGCGGCTTGCGCATCCGTCGCCGGCAGCAGCAGCACGAATTCCTCGCCACCCAGGCGCGCGCACAGGTCGCGCGAACGCGAAGCGCCGGCCTCGAGCACGGCAGCGACCTGGCGCAGGCACTCGTCGCCCTGCATGTGGCCGTAGTGGTCGTTGTACTGCTTGAAGTAGTCGATGTCGATCACCAGCAAGGACAGCGGCTCACCGTTCGCGCCCGCCTTGGCCCATTCGACCGGATACAGGGTGTCGAACATGCGGCGGTTGGCCACGCCCGTCAGGCTGTCGCGGTAGGACAGCAGCTCGAGCTCGCGCTGCAGCTGCAGGATCTTGTCCTCGGCCTGCTTGCGCGCCGTGATGTCGAACATGAAGCCGACCAGCGCCTCCACGCTGCCGTCCGGGCGCCGCAGCACGTGCACGACGTCGCGCATCCAGACGTAGTCGCCGTCGCGGGTCAGCGCGCGGTAATCGGCCTCGTGGTCCACGCCCTGCTTCGACTGGGCGACGCAGAAGTCGACGGTCTTCCGGCGGTCGTCCTCGTGGATGCGCTCGGCCCAGTCGTTCACGGACTGCCAGCTGGACGGGCTCCAGCCGAGCAGCGCCTCGATCTGCGGGCCGATGTAGGTGAAGCGCATGGTGGCCCAGTCGATGCGCCAGGGGATGGCCTTGGTCGATTCGAGCAAGGTGCGGTAGACGCCCGGGTCGTCACAGGAAACAGGCCGGGATTCGGGGGGCTTGATCGTCATGATGTCCATGCGGGGTGGATATGCATGGTATTGTGCACCGGAAATAGATTGCTGTGTCGGGCAAAGCGATTCCGCTCAGCCCGAGGCCAGGGCGATGCGGCGCCGGATGCGCGCCGCCTCCTGCGCATCGCCGGCCGCCTCGGCCCGCTGCGCCTGCACGCCCAGCCAGGCCAGCAGCGGCCGGCGCCAGCCCTGGTTCGAGGCCGTATCGATCGCCTGCACGATGCCCTCCGGCGTGATGCGCCCGGCCTTGAAGGCGGCCCCGGCGGCCACCAGGCGCGCCAGCGGATCGGCCACGCCGCCTACCTGGCCGGTGGCGGCCACGGGACGGTGCTGCTCGGGCAGCAGCGCGGCATTCAGGCCCTGCCAGCGGCCGTAGAGATAGTCGGCATAGGCGCGCTGCTGCGCCGTCGCCTCCGCGGCCAGGGCCGCGTAGCCCGGACAGTCGTCGAAATCCAGGCTGGCGACCTGCGCGGCGCAGCGCACCAACTCGACCTGGGCGACGTAGTCCGGGCGGCCGGTGCTGGTGGTGGCCGTGCGCGCAGTGCGGAATTGCGCGGCCGCGGCGGCGCCGTGCCCTTTCAGGTAATCGTCCACCGAAGCGTCGAGCGCGCCCTTGGCGTCCGCCTGCCAGTCGGGCGGCAAAGGCTTGCTGGCGCAGGCGGCCAGCATCGCCACGGCGACGAAAGCGAGAATTCTCATGGCAGCTTGATCTCCTCGTTCTTGCGGGCGAACGGCCACTTGCGGTTGAGCTCGTCCACCAGGCGGTTCACCTTGCGCAGGCTGGCGTCGACCTCGCCGCGCAGCGCGCCCAGGTCCTGGGTGGCCACGCGCGCGTTGGCGCCGACGGCCTGGGCCTCGACCAGCACGGCGTCCATCTTCTTGAGCGTGGTGCTGGCATCCTGCAACACCACGTGCAGCTGGCGGATCGCCAGCTGGGCGTCGTCCATCACGCCGTCCTTGCCGTAGACACGCCGCTCGGTCTTGCCCAGCAGGGAGTTGATGCGGTCGAGCGCCTCGCGCAGCCGGCGCGCCTCCGCGTCGCCCCCCATCACCCCGCCCAGCACGCCGCCGGGGCCGTTCATGCGGCCGGTGACGGCATTGATGTTGGCCAGGCTGGCATTGATGTCGGAATCGTTGGCGGTCATGGTTTCCAGATTCTCCAGCAGCGCGCGCGCGGTGGCGACGATGCGCGGAATCTCGGCGGTGGCGTCGCCGCGCAGCACCTGGCGGGTGGCGCCGGCGGGCAGCGGCGGATCGTTCAGCAGGCCGGTGAAGGCGCGCAGGCGGGTTTCGCCGACGATGCTCGACTCCAGCGTGAACACGCTCGAGGTGCGCAGCCACTTGGCATCCTTGCTCTGCACGTCCACCAGGATCCGCACCTTGCCCTCGGGCGAGAGCTCGACCTGGCTGACACGCCCGATCGGAAAGCCGGCGAAAGTCATGTCCATGCCGGGGATCACGCCGGAGGAATCGTCGGTTTCCAGGATCAGGCGCTGGGTCGGCTCGAACACGCCGCGCGCATGCATCACGTAGCCGAAGAAGGCGACGACCAGGATGCCGATCGTCACCAGGAGGATCATCGCCTTGAGTTCGACATGTTTCGGTTCGTCCGGCAGGGGTTCCGTCATGGTGTCCTATGTGTCAGATGTATTTCAGCGCCAGCGACGCGGCCTCGATCACCAGCAGCACGAACAGCAGGCGCAGCGCGCCCGGCTGAACGGTGGAATTCACGCGGCGCGGGTAGCGTTGCAGCTCGAGGATGGCGGCGGTCGGGATCAAGGCCACGGCCAGGCCGAAGAACACGGTCTTGAGTACGAAGCCGATCGTCACCGTGGGCGAGAACACGCGCCCGACGGTGCGGGTGTAGTCCGCGATCCCCCAGGGCAGCAGGCCGTACACGTTCAGGTAGGCCAGCACCAGCACGATGGTGCTGGTGACCATGGCCAGGCTGGTCACCGCGACCGAGTTCGCCAGCAGCTGCGGCACCATGTCGCGCCGCAGCCGGCGCAGGGCTTCGTCGTTGGCGGCCTGCGGCGACAGGCCGGCGCGCGCCAGCCCGAGCGCCGAGGCATCAAAAGCCATGCTGGCGCGCAGGGCCACGAACATCGCGGCGGACAGGGGAATCAGTTCGAGCACCAGCACCCGCACCACCATCTCGAGCGCGAAATGCGACAGACCGTAGCTCTTGGCGGTGACCAGCACGATGCGGATGATGACCAGGCTGATCAGGGCCGAGGCCAGCGAGAACCCAGGCAGCACCTGCCAGGTGCTGGCATAGATGTGGCGCGCCGCCGCCAAGCGGTTGGCGCGGTTGTAGGTCGAGGGCGACAGGGCCATCACCAGCGCGACCGCGCCCAGGTGCACCATGTACCACCAGCTGCGCAGGTAGCGCAGGAAGGCCAGGCCCCACAGGCTCGGGTTGGCGTAGAGGTTGAGGGTTCGGCGCATGGTGTCAATATGATACAACTATGATGGACGTGCTCTGTTTTGGTATCAAATTGATACTTTTTGGGCTATTCAGGGGAACTGGATTCCCGCCTGCGCGGGAATGACGGTCCGGAGGCCGCGGGCCGAAAAAGATGTTTCGCCACTAGCAGAGAGACCGTCGTTCCCGCGCAGGCGGGAACCCCATTGTGCGTGAGAACCAAGAACGCTATTGCCTCCGCGCCTCCATCACTCCCTTTACCTCCGCGATCGCCGCCAGCGCCTTGTTCAGCTGCCCGGTCGAGCCGATCTCGGCCGTGAACACCATGCGCGCCTGTCCCTTGCTGCTTTGCGTGTTCACCCCGATCACGTTGATCTTCTCGCGCATGAACACGTCCGAGATGTCGCGCAGCAGTCCCTGCCGGTCCATCGCCAGGATGAACAGGTCGACCGGATACACGGTCTCCAGCCCGGCCGAACCCCACTCGGTCTGGATCACCCGCTCGGGCGCCTTGGCGCGCATCTCGGCGAAGTTCTTGCAGCTCAGGCGGTGGATCGAAACGCCCTTGCCGCGCGTGACGAAGCCGCAGATCGGGTCCGGCGGCGCCGGCTTGCAGCACTTGGCCAGCATCGTCATCAAGCCCTCGGTGCCGACCACCAGCACGCCCGACTTGGCGCCCTGCTCCACGCTCGAGGCGCGGCTCTTGTTGACCACGGCCTCGTCGACGGGCGGCGGTGCTTCCGCCGTGTCGTGCAGGGCCGCTTCCACGTGGCGCAGGCTGAACTTCTCCTTGCCGACCTGGATGAACAGCTCGTCCACCTTGGCAAAGCCCAGCTTCTGCGCCAGCGCCTCCAGGTTGACCGCGGTCTTGCCCTCGCGCTGGAGCGACTTTTCGACCAGCGCGCGTCCCTGCGCCAGGGTCTCGGCCTGTTCCTGCGCGTGGAACCAGGCGCGGATCTTCGAGCGGGTGCGGCTGCTGACCGTATACCCGGGACTGAGCCAGTCGCGCGAGGGTCCCTGGGTGCCGGTGGGACCCTTGGCGGTGATGATCTCGCAGGTCTGCCCGTTCTTCAAGGGCGTGTTCAGCGGCACCATCACGCCGTCGATCTTGGCGCCCCGGCAGCGGTGGCCGACCTCGCTGTGCAGGTGGTAGGCGAAGTCGATCGGGGTCGCGCCCTGCGGCAATTCGAGCACGCGCGCCTGGGGCGTGAGGACAAAGATGCGGTCGTCCAGGGTGGCGGCCTTCAGCTTCTCGACCCATTCCTTCTGCAGGTCTTCCTGGCCGGCGACCACGTCGGCCACGTCGCTCTTCCAGGCCAGCAGCTGGCGCAGCCAGGCGATCTTCTCGTCGTACTTCTGGCTCTTGAAGTTGGAGCCGCCCTCTTCCTTGTAGCGCCAGTGGGCGGCGACGCCGTATTCGGCGAAGTTGTGCATCTCCTGCGTGCGGATCTGCACTTCCAGCGGCCGCCCGTCCTCGGCGGTGACGACCGTGTGCAGCGACTGGTAGCCGTTCGGCTTCGGGCGCGAGATGTAGTCGTCGAATTCCTTCGGGATCGGGGTCCAGATGTTGTGGACGATGCCGAGCACCGTGTAGCAGGCCTTGACGTCCTCGACGGTCACGCGGAAGGCGCGCACGTCGTACAGCGAGGAGAAATCGAGCTCCTTGCCGCGCATTTTCTTCCAGATGCTGTAGATGTGTTTCGGCCGGCCCGAGACCTCGGCCTTGATGCCGGCCTCGCGCAGCTCCTTTTCCAGCCGGTCGATCGAGGACTGCACGAAGCTTTCGCGCTGCGTGCGCTTCTCTTCGAGCATCCTGGCGATCTGCCGGTAGGCATCCGGCTCGATGAAGCGGAAGGACAGGTCTTCCAGCTCCCACTTCAGTTGCCAGATGCCGAGCCGGTTGGCCAGCGGCGCGTAGAACTCGAGCACTTCGCGGCCATAGGCGCGGGTGACCTCGTCGAAGCGCTTCTGCTCGGCGAAGTAGCGCAGGCTGGCGGCGCAGGCGGCCAGGCGCATCAGCACCACGCGCATGTCCGAAGCCATCGCCAGCAGCATCTTGCGCAGGGTCTCGACCTGGGCGGCGGCCTGCTGGGCCGCGTTCTTGCCCGCACTTTTCGCTTCCGCCACCTGGTCCTTGCCGGCGGTGAGGTCGCGCAGCTTGACCAGCTGGTACACGCCCTGCACCAGGTCGGATACTTCCTTGCCGAAGCGTTCCTCGAGCGAGCCCGCCACCGCCGGGTCCATCATCGCCAGCTCGAACAGCAGGCCGGCGATGCGGGTTTCGGCGTCGGTGCGCAGCAGCGCCAGCGTGCCGGCCACGCCGAGCGAGAATTCGAACGCATCCTGGCCCGTGGCGGCCTTGCGCTCGCCGTACATGCCGCCGGCATAGTCGAGCGCCGTCTGGACCCGCGCGCAGTCTTCCACGCCGAGCCCCTGGACCAGCTGGGTGCTGGCGTCACCGAGTAGAACGCTTGCTACCATCTGGTTCGCGTGCCTGGCGCTTCAGCGCAATGCGGCGGTGACGCAGACCTCGACCAGGCATGCGGGATTGGCCAGCTTGGCTTCGACGGTGGCGCGCGGCGGGGTGTGGCCCTGCGGCACCCACTCGTCCCAGACGCTGTTCATGCCGGCGAAGTGCTCCATGCTCGAGATGTAGATCTGGCACATCAGGATGCAGGACTTGTCGCTGCCGGCTTCGTTCAGCAGGCGGTCGATGTGGCCCAGCACCTCGTGCATCTGGCCTTCGATGCCCTGCGTCGTGTCTTCGGCGATCTGGCCGGCCAGGTAGACGGTCCCGTTGTGGATGGCGGTTTCGGACAGGCGCTTGCCTACGTGGAGTCGTTTGATTTCCATAGCTGCTTTCTTCTAAAACGTGGCGGAAGCCTCATGCTCCGCCGACTAAAAATTCGCGTGCGATCGCGATCTGATCCTGCCGCAGGAAGGTGGGCGCATGGCCCACGCCGGGGATCTCGACCAGCCGCGGCTTCGGACCGCGCGTGCACATCTCCAAGGCCGTCTCGCGCGACAGCAGGTCGGACTGCTCGCCGCGCACGAGCAAGGCCGGGCAGCGGATCGCGTCCCAGGCCGACCACAGCTGCGCCTCGTCGCCGGCCGCGCGTTCGGGCGTGATGGCCTGGAAGGGCTGGGCCAGGCCGAGGTCGTAGTGGCGCACCCACTGGCCGCCCGGTTCCTGGCGCAGCACGTCGCTCGCCAGCTTGCGCCATTCCTCCTCGCTGTGCGGGCCAAAGGACATCGACACCGCCTTGACGTAGGCCGCGCCGGTCTCGAAATCGGGGAAACGGATGTCCTGGCCGATGTACTCGCCGATCCGGGCGAGCGCGCCCTGGTCGAGCACCGGGCCGATGTCGTTGAGGACCAGCTTGCGCACCGGGCTGTCGTCGAGCGAGGCCAGCATCATGCCGATCAGGCCGCCCATCGAGGTGCCGAACCAGTGCACGCCGAGACTGTCGTCCTGCGTGACGCGCGCGATCAGGGTCACCATGTCGGCGACGTACTGCGGCACCGTGTAGTAGGCCGGGTCGCGCAGGCGGCCGGATCTGCCGCGGCCGACCACGTCCGGGCAGACCACGCGGTACTCGTCGCACAGGGCGCGCGCCAGGGCGTCGAAGTCGTCGGCCACGCGGGTGACCCCGTGCACGCAGACCAGCACCTTCGGATTGGCGGGATCGCCCCACTCCTTGTAGGCCATGCGGTGCAGGCCGGCGAGCGAACTGCACTGCACGCTTTTCAATCTGGCTTCGCCGATCTGCACCTTCGCCCCCGCTCCGTCATGACAATATTGGATACTTTGCATCGCAACACACCATTTTACTTGGCATTGCCATTAGAATTCTACCAATTCTGAGGAAGCAACCCGTTCATCCACGAAAGAGGACGCAATGAAATCCAATATGCTCAGCGGTAAAACAGCACTCGTCACCGGTTCCACCTCGGGCATCGGCCTGGGCATCGCCCGTTCGCTGGCGGAACAGGGCGCCAACATCGTGTTCAACGGCTTCGGCGACGCCCAGCAGATCGAGAAGCTCTACACGGACGTGGGCGCCGAATTCGGCGTGCAGACCGCCTACCACAACGCCGACATGAGCAAGCCCGACGAGATCGAGGCGATGATGCGTTTTGCGGCCGACAAGTTCGGCGGGGTCGACATCCTGGTCAACAACGCCGGCATCCAGCACGTGGCCACCGTGGACGAGTTCCCGCCCGAGAAGTGGGATGCCATCATCGCCATCAACCTGACCTCGGCCTTCCACACCAGCCGCCTGGCCATCCTCGGCATGAAGCAGAAGGGCTGGGGCCGCATCATCAACCTGGCCTCGGTGCACGGCCTGGTGGGATCAAGCGGCAAATCGGCCTATGTCGCGGCCAAGCACGGCCTGGTGGGCTTCACCAAGGTGACGGCGCTGGAGCTTGCCGCCACCGGCGTGACCTGCAATGCGATCTGCCCGGGCTGGGTCCTGACCCCGCTGGTGCAGAAGCAGGTGGACGACCGCGCCGCGCGCGACGGCCTGTCCAACGACGAGGCCAAGAAAGCCCTGCTGAGCGAGAAGCAGCCGTCCGGCGAATTCGTCACCCCGGCGGAACTGGGCGCGCTGGCCGTGTTCTTCTGCTCGCCGGCCGGCGACCAGGTGCGCGGCGTGGCCTGGAACATGGACGGCGGCTGGGCCGCACAGTAAAGGCCACCATGACCGAGCGCCTCGACGAACAGGGCTTGCAGGACGCCTGCCAGGAGCTGGCCCGGGTGGTGCTCGCCGCCGGCCAGCCCCAGGTGTCGAACGACATCCTCGAGACGCTGGCCGACCGCTTCTTCCGCGAAGTGGTCGACTTCGCGCCCGGCGTCGCCCGCGCCGGGCGCGATCCGAATCTCTTGATCCGTGCGGTGCACTACCTGAACGATGCCCACGCCCTGCCCCTCATGGGCACCGACATGGAATGGTTCCGCCAGGCGCTGCAATGCCTGGTGGAGCTGGCGGTGCCGGGCATTGCGCTGTCCGACAAGGGCGGCGCCTTCCTGCGCGACGTGCAGTTCGGGATCGAGCAGTCGCTCGGGGACCTGGAGGGCTGACTACGCATGACACATCGACTCCTCATCTGCGCCGCGCTGGCGCTAGCGGCCAGCAACACGCTTGCGGCTTCCTGCGGCGCCCCGCCTTCCGGCACACTTCAGGCCGAACGCGTCGCCGCCGTCACGGCTTCGCGCGCCGAACCGGGCCTGTACGAAGGGCCGGTGTGGGTCAAGGACGCGCTCTATTTTTCCGACTTCGGCTTCGCCAAGGGTTTCCCCTCGCGGGTGCGCAAGCTGGCGCCGGACGGTACGGTCAGCACCGTCATCGAGGACAGCGGCAGCAACGGGCTGGCCGTGGACGCCGGCGGCGGGCTGGTGCTGGCCAGCCACAAGGACAAGGCGCTGCTGCGCCATGGACCGGATGGCCAAGCCGTGCGGCTGGCCGGCGCCTTCAAGGGGAATGTGTTCAACTCGCCCAACGACATCGCCATCGCCGGCGACGGGACCATCTACTTCACGGATCCCGACTGGCAAAAAGCGGCTGCGCCCGGCGGGCAGCCGGTGACCGGCATCTACCGCGTTACGCCAGGCGGCGAGGTGACGCTGGTGGACGGCACGCGTCCGAATCCCAACGGGATCGCGCTGTCGCCCGCCGGCGACGTCCTGTACGTGAACGCCAGCGACGGCCTGCTGGTGGCCTACCCCATCGTCAAGGGCGCGCCGCAGACCGGGCGCTCCTTGGTGAGCGGGCTGGAAGGTGCGGACGGCATGACGGTCGATTGCCACGGCAACCTGTACGTGACCGAGCACGGGGCGAAACGGGTGCGCGTCTTTTCGCCGCGTGGCCAGCAACTGGCCACCATCCGGGTGGACGCCAACGTCACCAATGCGGCCTTTGGCGGCAAGGACGGCAAGACCTTGTACATCACCGGGGCGGGTGCAGTGTGGCGGCTGCCGCTGGGTGTGAGCGGCATGCCGTATTGAGGCGTATGTCCGCGATACCGGAAATATCAGCCGATACAGGATCGACATATCCGCAAGCAAGATATAAGGCCTGCGGATATCCACAATAGATAAGGCGTCACGCTTCGGTGAAGATGGCAACACCACAAACTTCACGACGAAGCGTTGCCATGAAAAAGCCATTCTATAAAGTCCTGTATGTCCAGGTGCTGTTCGCCATCGTGCTCGGCGTGCTGCTGGGGGTGTTCTACCCTGAACTGGGCGCGAAGATGAAGCCCTTGGGAGACGGCTTCATCAAACTCATCAAGATGATCATCGCCCCGGTGATCTTCTGTACCGTCGTCGCCGGCATCGCCGGCATGCAGGACATGAAGAAGATCGGCCGCGTCGGCGGCAAGGCCCTGCTGTACTTCGAGGTCGTCTCGACCTTCGCGCTGGCCATCGGCCTGGTGGTCGCCAACTGGGTCAAGCCGGGCGCCGGCTTCAACGTCGACGCCGCCCACCTCGACGCTTCGTCGATCGCCCAGTACACCGCCAAGGCCAAGGACCAGAGCACGGTGGACTTCGTGATGAACATCATCCCGACCACCTTCGTCGACGCCTTCGCCAAGGGCGACATCCTGCAGGTCCTCCTGATCGCGCTGCTGTTCGGCTTCTCGCTGTCGATGCTGGGCGAGCGCGGCCGCCCGGTGACCAAGATGATCGACGACTTCTCGCACGCCATCTTCGGCGTCGTGAACATCGTCATGAAGGCCGCCCCGATCGGCGCCTTCGGCGCGATGGCCTTCACCATCGGCAAGTACGGCCTCGATTCGCTGCTGCCGCTGGCCAAGCTGATGGGCTCCTTCTACCTGACCTGTTTCGTGTTCGTGATCGGCGTGCTGGGCCTGATCGCCAAGTTCACCGGCTTCTCGATCATCCGCTTCATCAAGTACATCAAGGAAGAACTCTTGATCGTGCTCGGCACCAGTTCCTCGGAAAGCGCCCTGCCGGCCCTGATGCGCAAGCTCGAACGCCTCGGCTGCTCCAAGCCGGTGGTCGGCCTGGTGGTCCCGACCGGCTACTCGTTCAACCTGGACGGCACCAACATCTACATGACGATGGCGGCCCTGTTCGTGGCCCAGGCCACCAACACCGAACTGACCCTGATGCAGGAACTGACCATCCTGGCGGTGGCGATGCTGACCTCGAAGGGCGCGTCCGGCATCACCGGCGCCGGCTTCATCACCCTGGCGGCGACGCTGGCGGTGGTCCCGACCATCCCGGTGGCCGGCATGGCCCTGATCCTCGGCATCGACCGCTTCATGAGCGAAGCGCGCGCCCTGACCAACTTCGTCGGCAACGGCGTGGCCACCGTGGTGGTCTCGAAGTGGGAAAAGGAACTCGACGTCCAGCGCATGGACGACGTCCTGCACGGCCGGGTGCCGCTGGAAGGCGAGAAAGACCTGGAGCCGGTGCGCGCCGCCGCCTGATTGCGCCGGGCTCGCCCCAACGAACCGCATCTCCGGATGCGGTTTTTTTTCGTCTTCGTTCGGGGTCAGGTCTGACAATCGGACACGAACTCGAGCGTTGCTCGATCGTTCTTGCTCAGCCCGTGTCCAAATGTCAGACCTGACCCTGCTCTTATTCTTCGCGCATAAAGCACGCACGGTAGGCGAAAAGAGTAGACACCAGTGTCTAGACACACTATTCTAGATCCGAACACGCCAATGAGGACGCTCATGCCACGCAAACCCGATACTCCCAAGCCGACCCCGGCCGAACTCGAACTCCTGCAAGTGCTGTGGCCGATGGCCTCGGGCACCGCCAAGCAGGTGCACCAGGAAATGCAGAAGACCAAGCCCGAGGTCACCTATGCCACCGTGCTGCGCCTGATGCAGATCATGCACGGCAAGGGCCTCCTGGTGCGCGACGAGAGCGAACGCTCGCACGTCTACGCTCCGGCCCACGCCCAGGACTCGGTGGAGACGAATCTGCTCAAGGACCTGATGCAGCGCGCCTTCGCCGGTTCGGCCAAGGCGCTGGTGCTGGCCGCGCTCAAGACCGGCATCTCGAAGAAGGAACGGGAAGAGATCGAGGAACTGCTGCGTGAAGACAAGCCGGAGGACAAGCGATGAATGCCGCGGACCTCGTCGCCAGTGTCGGCTGGACCCTGGTCCACTTCCTGTGGCAGGGCGCGCTGATCGGCTGCGCCACCGCCGTCCTGCTCACCGTGCTGCGCAACAAGCGGCCCGAGTCGCGCTACCTGGCTGCCTGCACCGGCCTGTTCCTGTGCCTGGCCTGGCCCACCCTCGAACTGGCGCTGCGCCTGACCGGCGAGAGCGGCAGCGGCGGCGATGCGATGGTGCTGTTCGCGGCCGGCCTGGTGGCCGGCTCGCCGGTCGACGCCGGCTGGGCCGCCCTGCTCGCCGACCAGCTCACCTGGATCGTGGGCACCTGGGCCGTGTGCGCGCTGGCGATGGCCCTGCGCATGGTGGCCGGGCTGCTGTGGATCGAACGCGCCGCCACCCAGGAGCGCCTCGACCCGGCCTGGCAGGCGCGCATCGAACGCATGGCGGCCCAGTTCGGCATCGGCCGTGCGGTGCGCCTGCGCGTGGTCGAGCGGCTCGCCAGCCCGATTACCGCCGGCTGGTGGCGTCCGGTGGTGCTGGTGCCGGCCGCGCTGGTGTCCGGCATGCCGGCCCAGCTGCTGGAAGCGCTGCTGGCCCACGAACTGGCCCACATCAAGCGCCACGACTATCTCGTCAACCTCGGCCAGAACCTGGTCGAGACCCTGCTTTTCTACCACCCGGCGGTCTGGTGGATTTCCAGCCGCATCCGGGCGGAGCGGGAACAGATCGCCGACGATTTCGCGGCAAGGCAACTGGGCGAACCGCGGCGCCTGGCCCTGGCCCTGTCCGAACTGGAAAAACTCCAGTTCTCAACCCACCACCTGGCCCAAGCGGCCAACGGAGGAGATCTCATGTCACGCATCAAACGATTGGTTCGTCCCGATACGCAAGCGTTGAACTGGAAGGCGGCCATTCCCGTACTGGGGCTGGTCATCGGCGCCGCAAGCCTGGCCCATGCGGCCCCCGCCAAGCCGGTGGCGAAGGATACCGAGGCGATCGCCAACTTCGAGACCTGCAAGCGGCCGCACTATCCGGCCGAGTCGATCAAGCAGCATCATACCGGCACCGTCGCCCTCGGCTTCCTGGTCGGCAAGAACGGCAAGGTCAAGGAATCGAAGGTCACGAAATCGTCCGGCCATGTGGCGCTGGACGAGGCAGCGCATACCGCGCTGACCAAGTGCACGTTCAAGCCGGCAACCGCCAAGGGCAAGCCGGTCGAGGCCTGGACCGCGGTGCAGTACGTCTGGACGCTGGAGTAAGCAGCCCAGCAATGGCCCTGCAAGGCTGGGCCCTGAACCACACCGCTGGACGGGACGCCGTCACAGCGGTTTTTTTCGCCCAACTATGCAGCGCGCATTGCTTGACCAACAATGTATTGCTACGATGAGGTAGCATCAATTCCATGACGTAGCATCGAACCGTTCCTTTTGCAAGCAAGCGCGTTACATCCTTGCCTGCTACGCGACCCACCCTCACCCGACAGGACTCACATGAATACGATTCGCACCCTTCTGCTTGCACCCGTATTGCTCGCCTCCTTCGCTTGTGACGCTAGAGCCGAAGTCGACGAGGCCACTCGCAAGGCTGTGATCGCCGAACTCGGCGCCAAGGTCGGCGAGATCTACGTCTTCCCGGACAAGGCCAGGCAGGTCGTCGACCGCCTGAACGCGCGCGAGCGAAGCGGCGCCTACCGCACCGCCCCCGATCTCACCGCCTTCGCGGCGATGCTCACCGAAGACCTGCGCCAGCCGACCGGGGACAAGCACCTCGGCGTGCGCTACCATGCGAGACCCATTCCTCCCGACACCGACACAGGCAAGCGCGGCCCCACACCCGAGCAGGAGCGCCAGTTCGGTGTGTTCCTGAAGTCGCGCAATTACGACATCCGCAAGGTGGAGACCCTGCCCGGCAACATCGGTTATATCGACCTGCACAGCTTCCCCCAGGCCTCGGCCGCCAAGCCTGCCCTGAGCGCGATGATGAACCTGGTCGCGGACACCGACGCGCTCATCGTGGACCTGCGCAATAACGGCGGCGGCGATCCCCATGCCGTCGCCTTCATGTCGAGCTACCTGTTCGACAAGCGTACGCACCTGAACGACATGTACTGGCGTGAAGGCGGCCGCACGGAGGGGTTCTGGACCGAGGAGGATGTCCCCGGCAGGAAGTTTGGCGGCACCAAAAAGATCTACGTCCTGACCAGCAAGAAGACCTTTTCGGGAGCCGAGGAATTCAGCTATAACCTGCAGCAGTTGCGCCGTGGCGTGATCGTTGGAGAAACCACCGGCGGTGGCGCCCATCCGGGCGGCGTGCACCGCATCCACCAGCACCTGGCGGCCTTCATCCCTGCCGGCCGGGCGGTCAACCCGGTCAGCAAGACCAACTGGGAAGGCAGCGGCGTGGTGCCGGACGTGAAGGTCGACGCGGAGGACGCGCTGCGCACGGCCGAGCGCCTGGCCCTCACCGAGCTGCTGAAATCGCCCGCCAACGACGGACATGCACAGCGTCTGCGCAAGCGTCTAGACGAGCTGAAATGAACGAAGTCGGCGCGCTGGAGCCGAGGCGCAACGCGCGCGTCAGGCTAGCAAGCTCGCGGGACACCCGCCAATCCACGGCCTGAGACGCCAACCGTACAAGGAGCACGCATGACCGGCATCAAGCACTTCCTCACCCTGGGGCGACGCGCGCAGCGTCTCGGCCCCGCATCCGTCTTGCTTGTGGCAGCGATCGCTTCGGCCAGCCTGGCGCATGCCGCGCCAGGCCAGGCGACGCCGCAGCCGCGCCCCCTCGTGGACACCAATACCTGCAGCAGACCGGTCTATCCCGAGGAAGATGCACGCCTGAAGAACGCCGGCACGGTCACGATGCAGTTTCTCATCGGCCCCGATGGATGGGTCGTGGAGTCGAAGATCCTGAAATCGAGCGGCTACCCCGGCCTCGACGAGGCGGCGCGTACGGCGCTGGTCAAATGCAGATTCAGGCCGGCGACGCTTGAGGGCAAGCCGGTGCGCGCCTGGACAGCCGTCCAGTACGTCTGGACACCGGAATGAAAACAAGCCCGGGCGCTCGCGCGGCCGGGCCTGCTTGTCGGCGGGCGGCGCAGGCCGCCCGTCCGCCTTATACCGCCGAGACGTCCAGCTCGCAGCCGGTCGCCGCCAGCACCTGCTCCTTGCTCACGCCCGGCGCCAGTTCCACCAGCTTCAGGCCGGTGTCGGTCACGTCGATGACGCCCAGGTCGGTGATGATGCGGTCGACCACGCCCACGCCGGTCAGCGGCAGGTCGCATTTCGGCAGGATCTTGTGGCTGGTCGAGCCGTCCTTGGCGGTGGCGACGTGTTCCATCACCACGACCACGCGCTTGACGCCGGCCACCAGGTCCATGGCGCCGCCCATGCCCTTGACCATCTTGCCCGGGATCATCCAGTTGGCCAGGTCGCCGCGCTCGGACACCTGCATCGCGCCCAGGATCGCCAGGTTGATCTTGCCGCCGCGGATCATGCCGAAGGAATCGGCCGAGCTGAAGTAAGCGGCGCCCGGCAGCGCCGTCACGGTCTGCTTGCCGGCGTTGATCAGGTCGGCGTCCACCTCGTCTTCCGTCGGGAAGGGGCCGATGCCCAGCAGGCCGTTTTCCGACTGCAGGAAGACTTCGATATCCTTGGGAACGTAGTTCGCCACCAGGGTCGGCAGGCCGATACCCAGGTTCACATAGAAACCGTCCTGCAGTTCCTTCGCCGCGCGCGCGGCCATTTCATCACGAGTCCATGCCATGTCTCTGTCTCCGCTCTAGTCTCAGTTGGCGCGCACGGTGCGCTGTTCGATGCGCTTTTCCGGCGTCGGGTTATGCACGATGCGGTGCACGAAGATGCTCGGGGTGTGCACCTGGTCCGGATCGATCTCGCCGATCTCGACCAGCTCTTCGACTTCCACGATGCAGATCTTGCCGGCGGTGGCCACGTTCGGGTTGAAGTTGCGCGCGGTCTTGCGGTACAGGAGGTTGCCGGCCTTGTCGGCCTTCCATGCTTTCACCAGCGAGACGTCCGGCAGCAGCGAGCGTTCCATCACGTAGTGCCCGCCGTCGAATTCGCGGGTCTCCTTGCCTTCGGCGACGATGGTGCCGTAGCCGGTCTTGGTGAAGAAGGCCGGGATGCCGGCGCCGCCGGCGCGCAGCTTCTCGGCCAGCGTGCCCTGCGGGGTGAATTCGAGTTCGAGTTCGCCGGCCAGGAACTGGCGTGCGAATTCCTTGTTTTCGCCGACGTAGGACGAGATCATCTTCTTGATCTGGCGGGTTTCCAGCAGCTGGCCCAGGCCGAAGCCGTCCACGCCCGCATTGTTCGAAATGGCCGTCAAGTTCTTGACGCCGGAATCGCGCAGCGCCGCGATCAGCGCCTCCGGAATGCCGCACAGGCCGAAGCCGCCCACGGCGATGGTCTGGCCGTCTGCAACGATGCCGGCAAGCGCCGACTTCGCATCAGGATACACTTTGTTCATACCCGTCCCTTTTATAGGTTAAGCGAAAAGCTCTTCTGTACTACAGAGTAGAGTCTCAGCATAAAATACGCTGTACTGAATAACAATACCGTAGAAATACGGGCGGCCCCGTCCATGAACCGAGCAGTCGATCCACCTCAAGTGAACCCAGCCAGCGCCATCGATTACGAGATGATCTTCCAGCACGCGCCGGTGGGCATGTGCGTCTCGGCCAATCGCGTGATCCAGTCCTGCAACCGGGCGCTGGCAAGCATGTTCGGCTACGCCGAGGGAGACCTCAACGGCAAGTCCTTCAGCGTGCTCTACCCCACGATGGACGAGTTCCTGCGCACGGGCGACCGCATCGTGCCGATCATGAACGCCCGGGGACGCTATTCCGACGAGCGCATCATGCGCCGCGCCAGCGGCGAGCTGTTCTGGTGCCACGTGACCGGGAGCGCGCTCGATCCAAGCCAGCCGCTCGGCGCCGGCGTCTGGACCTTCGAGGACGTCAGCGAAAAGCGCCCGGTGTCGGCCGAACTGACGCCGCGCGAACGGGAGATCGCGGCGCTGCTGGTGGAGGGCAAGACCAGCAAGATGATCGCGCGCGATACCGACCTGAGCCCGCGCACGGTGGAGATGCACCGGGCCAGCCTGATGCGCAAGTTCGCCGCCTCGACCTCCTCGGAACTGGTGCACAAGCTGGTCGGGGCGCGCTGAACCGCTAGCGGTGGCGCACCACCGTGATGGTGCCGTCGCCTTCGATGTAGGCCAGCTTGACCTCCTCCAGGCTGGTGATTTCCTGCTGCCGGAGCGAACTCATCAGTTCGTCCTCGGTGAGGAATTCGCGCCGCATGTTGCGCCGCAAGAGTCTTCCATCGCGGACCACCGGGATCGGCGGCGCCGATACCAGCCTTTCGATGAAACGGAAGCGGTAGCTGGCGGCGTTCAGGGCGTAGTCCCACAGCACCAGCACGGCGATCAGGATCAGCCCTTCCGTCACCGATTCGTAGGCGCCGAATGCGTTCGACGCCGCTCCCGCGATCAGGAGCAGGAAAATCAGGTCGATGGCCGCCAGCTCGCCCCCGGTGCGGCGCGGCATCAGGCGCATCAGGACCAGGATGGCCGCGTACAAGGCCGTGGCCCGCACGGCCAGTTCGACCAGTGGCGTGTTGACTGCAAACATGGCAGCCCAGTCGGGCTGACCAAGCTTCTCGATCATTCTTCCTCCTGCAGGGACGGCCGGCCATGGAACGGCATGCTCACCGGCTCCATTTAAGCAGCAGCGCGCAGAAGGTGGCGCAGCGCACGGCGCCGGGCAAGCCGGTCCCGGTCGGCAAACCGAACCGGGCGCACCCTTTTCAGGCGTGCAGATCCCAGGCCTTGGCCCGGATCGCGATCAACAAGCGGTGCAGGTCGGTGTCCAGGCGCCGGTCCTCGATCACCGCGTCGATGTCCCGGCCCAGCGCGTCCAGCATGGCGCCCAATGCGGCCGGCGCCGCCACCGGCCCGCCAGGGCGCAGGCGCAGCCACATCGCCTGCCGGACGGCGATCAGCATGCCGGCCGCGACCTGCTCCACCAGTTCGAGCACCCGCAGGCAATCCCTGGCCGCGATCGTCCCCATGCTGACCTTGTCCTGGTTGTGGCACTCCGTCGAGCGCGAGAACACCGAGGCGGGCATGGTCAGCTTGAGCGCCTCCGCGGTCCAGGCCGATACGCTGATCTGCAGCGCCTTCAGGCCGTGCGAGATCGCGGCCCGCTCGCCCTGCATGCCCGACAGGTTGGCCGGCAGGCCCGCGTTGTAGCGGATGTCGACCAGCAAGGCCAGCTGGCGGTCCATCAGGTCCGCCAGGTTGGCCACCGCATTCTTCATGCCGTCCATCGCGAACGCGATGTGGCCGCCGTAGAAATGCCCGCCGTGCAGCACGCGTTCGCCGTCCGGGTCGATGATGGGATTGTCGTTGGCGCTGTTGAGCTCATTCTCGATCGCGTCGCGGAAAAAGGGCAGCGCATCCAGCAGCACGCCGATCACGTGCGGCGCGCAGCGGATCGAGTAACGGTCCTGCAGGCGCTGGCCGTCACGCTTGCCGTCTCCGGCGTAGCCGAGGTCGGCACGCAGCCAGCTTGCCACCTTCTGCATGCCCGCGTGCGGCTTCACGGAAAACAGCACTTCGTCGAAGTGGTGGGCGTTGCCGTCCAGCGCGAACGAGGCCATGGCGGTGATGCGCGTGCTCAGGCGCGCCAAGTAGGACGCGCGATCCCAGGCCAGGCAGGCCAGAGCGGTCATGACGGCGGTGCCGTTCATGAGCGCCAGGCCTTCTTTCGGGCGCAGGCGCAGCGGGGCGATGCCGGCCTCGCGCAGGGCCGGCGCGGCCGGCACCGCCACCCCGTCGCGCAGGACCTCGCGCTCGCCGCACAAGACCGCCGCCAGGTAGGACAAGGGCGTCAGGTCGCCGCTCGCGCCGACCGATCCTTCGCTCGGGATGCGCGGCAGCAGGCCGGCGTCGAACAGGCGCACGATCGCTTCCAGCAGCGCGGTGCTCACGCCCGAATACCCCTTGCACAGCGAGGCCAGGCGCGTCGCCATGACCGCGCGCACCTGGTCAGGGTCGAGATCGGCACCCAGGCCGCAGCCGTGATACGTGTACAGCTGGCGCGGCAGTTCAGGCACCAGATGCAAGGGCACCGGCACGGTGCAGGAGTCGCCGTAGCCGGTGGTCACGCCATAGATGACGCCTTCTTCGCGCAGCAGGCGGTCGAGGAAGTCGGCGCCGCGCCCGATGCGGGCGCGAAAGGCCGGGTCGTCCGACAGCACGGGACGCGCCGCTCCCTGCGCGATCGCGACGATGTCCTCGATGGCCAGCCGGCCTGCGTCGAAGCGAAC